>JBDNDT010000185.1:0-5707 GCA_046718985.1 Cytophagales bacterium | reverse complement strand
CGGTTTCGACGAATTTTATGCCTTATTGTATCGTCTACAATAACCTATTCTTTCCGATACAATAAGGCATTCTTTCGGCTGAAATAAGGCGTTCTTACTTCATGATGACCTTGAAGCATAAAAGTGGTGAATTTTAGCCAATTCAAGACATCGTCAGGCAGAACAATCCAAGAACTGCGACAAGCCATTCAAAAACTACGACAAAACTTTCGCATATTTATGAGTTATGGTGCATTTTAAAAGACGACAAGACAACTAGTAAATGAGTGAGATTATAGACTTGTGCAACACATTGAATAGGGCTATCCACGAGCCTTTGTATCATAACTTTTATAATATACCGAACGAATTAAAATATAACCAGACATTTACTTCAATCGACTTAATAGAAGACAGCCAAATAGCAATAGAAGAATTTGAAAGTGCTGAATCATTGGAAAAACAAGGACGAAGCACATTGCTTATTTATGGACTTCTTCAGTCCCTTTTTCTTCAACAAGATGGGCTTTATCATTTATACAAATGTGTTGTGGATGAAAACATTAAACAAACAGACTTTTTCGAAATATTTTCTTTTGACAAGGATATTAGAGAAGTTCGAAACGACATTGCTGGACATCCTACAAACAGAAAAAATACAGAGTTTTATTTTATTGCTAAAGGGCCAATTTCAAAAGACAGATTTACATACGCAGGTTATACACCAACGTTTAGAAAGGTTGAAGTTGACTTAAAGACATTTATTTTAAAGCAAAAAGAATTCACTAAAAATGTTCTTCAAAAGGTGCAGGAAAACATTTCAAAAAAGATAGAAATGAAAAAAGGTGAACACAAAAATAAATCACTAAAAGAAATGATAGTTGGAGCTGACAGAAATATTCTACTCATTTATCGTGGAATTAGAGATGACAAACGGAATTTTCAAGGTGAGTGGGGTATTTCAGGACTAAAAAGTGCTATTGATGAGATACGTGAAGAATTAAATAAGAGATATAATCAAAATTTACCAAGTGGAATATCTGAATCGTTCAGACTGATTGATTATATCATGCACCGCTTCAACCAATGGTGGAATGATAATACTCTTTTAGGAAATAATGATGCAGAAATTTTCCTTGACAGTTTAGAGAATCAACTTAAGGAACTTGAAAAAATGTTAATAGAAATTGACAAAAAATTTAATGAATAAAAACGCACCATAACAGCCGTTTGCCGCAATGGGAGCTGAAGTGGTTAAATCAAGCGCAGTGATTCTATCAACATTTGTGCTTGGTTGACAGTTTTGTGCTCCGAAATCCGCCACTGCGCCAAGCGGCCAACCGTTGTGGGCTATGCAGAAAACGAAAACTTGAAAATATAAAATTTTTTTTCGTAAATTTTGAAAAAAAGTAACGATATGAGAACACTCAATATTTCTATCTCTGATATAGAGTTTAACAAATTTGGTATAAGAAAGGAAAGTCTAACTTTTACTGAGTTTGTAGAACTTATTAGCCGAGAGTTGATGCGACAGAACCTAAACAAGTGCGTAGAGTTAGCCGAAAAATACGGGCTATCTTCAATGACTATGGACGAGATAAACGAAGAAGTAAAGGCGGTAAGAAATGCAAAAAATCGTAATTGATACCAACGTTATTGTTTCTTCGCTTATTCAACGTAGTTATCCTTACAAAATCATTTACGAACTCTTTATTGATGATAAGTTCTTACTTTGTGTGTAGGAAGAACTAATGCCCGAGTATTACAAAGTGCTATCAAGACCAAAATTTACAAAGTTTCCCGACTTCTTTGGTAAAGCCGAAAGTTTGCTTGCAGACATCGAAACAAAAGCCAAAAAGTTTGTGCCAACTACAAAACTTGACTTGATTTCAGACAAGGACGATAATATAATTTTGGAACTTGCAGACGAATGTTTGGCTGACTTTGTTATTACAGGAAACACGAATGACTTTATATTTTCAACGTACAAACAGACGAAAATTGTAAGTCCAAAAGAGTATTTGGAAAACTTGCACCTGAATAAAAAATGCACAGCCCACAACATTGGCTAGGCGAAAAGCGGGGCTGTACGTAGGTGCTTTTTATTTACATTTGTGCTTAGGTGAAGTGTGGTGCTGTTAAATCCCCGCCTTCGCCAAGCCGCAAACCGTTGTAGGCAAGCATAAACGACCGACTACCCAAACACTTTGTCGTCTTTAATTTTTTGCCCCCAGACACATAAATCTTGTAAAATCGGAGACAGGCTTTTACCAAAATCTGTAAGACCGTATTCAACTCTTGGCGGTACTTCTTTGTATATTTCTCTGTGAATTAATCCATCCTGTTCCAATTCACGAAGTTGTTGGGTTAGCATCTTTTGAGTTACTCCACAGACCAACTTTTTAAGTTCCCCAAAACGTTTTTCACCAGTAAAAAGATGACCTAAAATGACAACTTTCCATTTGCCACCAATGACGTTCATAGCCGTAGTCAGTGGGCAATCAAAATATTTTTGCGTTTTTTTAATTTTTTCTTTCATATAAATCATTGATTTTCAACATTAGTTACTTTTTAGTAAGTATAATACTTTGAAGTATCTACTTGCAAAAGTAATACTATTGAATTAATTTTGCAACATCAAATTTTTAAATCAATATAATGATGAGCAAAATCAATATTCAAATTATGGCTATCGCAGTTTTTTCTGTGATACTTTTCAGTTGTCAAACTTCTAAACATACACAAAAAATGGAACAGAAATTTTCAGGAATTATCGTTTTTGGCGACGGCTTAAACGATATGGGCAAATGGGGAAAACTTACTGATTACAAGTATCCCCCTGCCGAAGTAGGCTTTTATGAAAGTCGTTGGACAAATGGAAAAGTGTGGGTGGAACATTTTGCCGAAAGTCTAAACTTACCTATTTCATTAGACAACAATTTTGCAATGGGAGGTGCAACCACAGGTTTATACAACATCAATGAGCCTTTGAAACCAGCCTTAAACTTAGACGATAAAACACCGCTTTTGGGAATGTTGGCACAGGTACAAACTTACCTTTCCTCAAACCCCAAAATTGACGAGAAAACCTTGTTTGTATTATGGGCAGGCGGACACGATATTGGCAATTATTTGGAATATGGTCAGCCCGACTTAGCACAACATCCACCTGCTAACAATTATAAGAAAGCCATTGAACTTTTGGTAAAAGCAGGTGCCAAAAATATTTTCGTAGGCACTATGCCCGATATGGGATATAGTCCAGGCTATTTCGGTACAGACAAACAAGCAAAAGCTTCTGAACTTTGTCAAAACTTAAACAAAGGACTTCAAGAAATAGAAAATAGTTACAAAAACACAACAGTAAAATTTTTCAAATTTGACGGAGCAGCCGTTTTTGCGAAAGTAGGAATGAATCCTTCTGAATACGGCATCAAATACACAGACGCTTATTTACCAATGAATATCATCAACTTTATGAATCCTTTGGAAAAAACCAATATAGCCATCCCCAATAAGGATAAAGGATTAAATCCTGATGAATTTATGAATTGGTGGGCAGTTTCGGCGAGTGCCAAAGTGCATAAAATCATAGCAGACGAAGCAGTAAAATTTATTAACTCAAAATAATTACAAACAAAATGAACATAGCAATTATAGGCACAGGTAATGTTGGTGGTGCTCTGGCTACAAAGTGGGCAAAAGCAGGACACAACATTTTTCTTGGCGTACAAGACACACAAAATTTTAAAGGGCAAGAGCTTCTAAAAAATGCGAACACAAGCGTCCATACTATTCAAGAAGCAGTAGCAAAATCGGAAGTTATACTTTTGGCGACACCTGCCAACGCAACTATTGAAGTGGCGAAGTCGTTGGGAGACACTACAGGCAAAGTAATTATTGATGCCATGAACATCATAATGAAACAAGGTCCTGATGGTTTTAATAATACGGCTGATGCTATTCTTGCTCATACGGAGACAAGAGACGTTGTAAAATGCTTTAATACAACAGGGTTTAACAATATGGAAAACACCAACTATGGCGACATTTCCATTGACCTATTTGTAGCAGGTGACAGCGAGAAAGGGAAATCGGTAGCAAAACAGTTGACCAAAGATGCAGGTTTTGCAGAATGTTATGACATTGGTGGCAACGACAAGTTTGAACTAATGGAACAATTTGCTTGGTTTTGGATAAACTTGGCAATGTTTCAAGGACAAGGAAGAGAAATTGGTTTTAAACTACTGAAAAGATAGAATGCCTGCCTACAACAGCGGTTTGGCGTAATGGCAGGTTCAGTGCTTCGTATGACAATTTTGTGGTAGGTTCAAATGCAGTTCTTCGATTGAACTTTTGTGCTAAAAATCTGCCACTGCGCCAAGCGCCAAAACGTTATAGGGCATTTTAGAAGACGACATTATTAAGACAAAAGTGAGATTAAAAAGCAAAATAGCATTAATAACAGGTTCAGCTCGTGGAATAGGACGTGCAACTGCCGAACTTTTTCACAAAGAAGGTGCAACCGTAATCGTATCTGATATTCGGGACGAAGAAGGAAATAGTCTTGTATATGAATTAAGGACTAATGCTGAATATTTGCATTTGGACGTAGGAAATGAGGAAAATTGGCAAAATATAACGGAGTACATTACTGAAAAATACGGAAGGCTTGACATTTTGGTTAATAATGCGGGCATTACAGGTTTTTTAGAAACCACAGGAGCATGGGATGCTGAAAATACAGACATGAAATCTTGGGAAGAAGTGCATAGAATAAATGCAACAGGTGTGATGCTTGGGTGCAAATACGCCATCAGACTGATGAAAGATAATGGCGGAAGTATTGTCAATATTTCTTCAAGAAGTGGTGTAGTAGGCATTCCTGGAGCGGTTGCTTATGCGTCAAGTAAAGCATCGGTCAGAAATCATACAAAAAGTGTTGCCCTGTATTGTGCGGAGAAGGGATATAAAATCAGGTGCAATAGCATTCACCCCGCAGCCATTATGACTCCAATGTGGGACGCTATGCTTGGAGAAGGCGAGCATAGGAAGCAAATGATTGAAGACATAGAAGCAGGCATTCCACTTGGACACTTTGGAGAACCGATAGATGTTGCGTATGGAATTTTGTATTTAGCAAGTGACGAAAGCAAATATGTAACTGGAATTGAATTGACTATTGACGGGGGAATATTAGCAGGAAGTGAAGCAAAACCAAGAAAATAAAAGAAAAACGCCCTATAACACGGATTTTGCGTCATGCGGAGTGACTTGCAAGTTTGGAACTTTGTGCTTCTATTCAAGTTCAGTGCTGGTTGCGAGTGTCTCGCTCCGAAAGCCGCCCGAAGGCAACGCCTGAAAGCGTCGGCTGATAGTTTAGAGCCACAAACCGAATTAACAAATACGATGGCAAAAGCAAGACCGTTTATAAAATGGGTTGGCGGTAAAAGCCAACTTTTGGAGCAGTTTGAAAACTACTACCCAGAAGGGCTTAGACGAGGCGTTATTAAAAAGTATGTTGAGCCTTTTTTGGGCGGCGGGGCACTGTTTTTCGCCCTTTCAGAGCGTTACAAACTTGAAGATGCTTATTTATCAGACATCAACAAAGATTTGGTATTGACTTATCAAGTCATTCAGCAACGCCCCCACGATTTGCTTGATTTTTTGGAGCAATACCAAAAAGATTACGACCAAACGGAACAAGAAAAACGTAACGATTTATTTT
>JBDNDT010000184.1:0-5712 GCA_046718985.1 Cytophagales bacterium | reverse complement strand
ACTAGCTTGAAATTCCAGAAAAGAGTGGCTCAGGCCATCAAAAGAGCGCGTTTTATGGCGTTGTTACCGTATGTTACTGATCAATTAAAATAAGAAACTATTGTCATGGAAGTGATATTGAAAGAAGACGTTAAAGGTCTTGGATATAAAAATGACCTAGTCAAGGTGAAAGATGGCTATGGTAGGAATTTCTTGATTCCACAAAAATTTGCTATTCAAGCAACTGAATCAGCTAAAAAAGTTCATGCAGAAAATTTGAAACAAGCGGCTCACAAAGCTGAAAAAATCAAAACTACTGCTGTTGATTTGGCTGCAAAATTATCTAGCGTGACTGTTGAAATTAAAACCAAAGTAGGCGAAACAGGAAAAATTTTCGGTGCAATCACCTCATTGCAAGTTTCTGATGTGTTGAAAGCTAAAGGTTTTACCATAGACAGAAAGAAAATCACTTTCACTTCTGATATCAAAGAAGTGGGTGAATTCACCGCTGTGATAGATTTGCACAAAGAAGTGAAGCAAGAAATCAAAATTGTTGTTGTTGGAGAATAATCCAATCACATTGATTCTCAACTAAGAAGGAAGCTCAGAAGGCTTCCTTTTTAGTTGGTATTTAATAAGCTATTGCACAAAAATCCGAAAGTTTATTTTGGTATTTTAATCTTTTTCAAAGCTTTGTAGAAGTTGAGATTGCTAGAATAAACTTTTAAATTGGTTATAAAAATCAAAAAAACTCTATTTGTTTTTGAGGTCTAAATTCAAATCTCTAGCAGTTTTCATATTCATCAATTCCATAAACTGCTGTGCTGCATTATAGCTTCCTGATGTAGCTCCACCGCCCATCACATATGTAGGTGTGACTTGACCTTGATATTTTGAGAAAGCTTCAGCCCAATATTTTTGTACCTCTGTGTAAGCTGCTAGTTTTTTCTCTAAAGCACCATCAGCTTGCATCACTCTTGCTTTTGCATAAGCTTCAGCATCTGCCAATTCTTTGATTTTTTTGGATTCCAGCATGGCACCTTCATAAGCAATTTTTTGTTGCAATTTGTCTTGTTCTGCCAGCTTCACTTTGGTTTGGGCTTCAACCACTTGTCGTGTTTGCTCTTGTTTGGTGGTATATTCTATTTCAACCAATGCTTGTTCGCCTTTTGCTTTGGCAGTGAGGGCTTGTTGTTGTGCGGTCATCAATTCTTGTTTAGCAACTGACGCTTTTGTAGCAGCGTCTATCTTTTTAGCTAACATAATGTCCACTTTTTCTTCATAATGAACATCAGTGATGGCAGCATCTGCAACGGTGATTCCATATTCCTTGATAGACGAAATTTTTCTTTTAGGTATGTTCGTTTTAGCATCAAATTGAATTTTTGTCTCATATATTCTCTTGTTTTCTTTTTCAATGGTATCATATACAACCTTTTCGCTAACCATCAAGATATATACACCTTCTCGTAATTGCTCTCCGAAATCTTGAGCCATTTGAGCACGGCCTCCACCATAATGCATTTCTGAGCTCATGAGTTGGGCAGATGATTGCAAACATTCCTTGGTGTAAGGAGCTAATCGCTTAGTAACTAAAGATTGTGGAGTGCGGTGAGCATTGTGAAGGGCAATCATTTCTTTTTCGTCCTGTGGCAAAATATATTGCACTATTCCTTTAATTTTAGAAGTAGTAGCATCATTAAATCTCACCGTGATTTGCCCTATTTCAATGCTATTGTCTTGTAAGGAATAGTTAGGTTCAGAATCTTGATATACAACAGATATTTGATTGGGCTATTCTTTTTCTCTTGAAAAGAATCCGGCATAAAACATTCCTGGCGTGAATTGCACAAATTGGTTTCCGTTCATTTGTTCAACTACTGTTCTGTTGCCGGCATCGTTCCAACTGAATGGATTGATAATTGAAAAGAGTATTAATCCAAGAACCGCTCCGATTCCTAAACCAATTAGTTTGGGGTTTTTGAACATAAAAAAATCAATTTAGCTTAAATTTTTGATTGTTATTGTTGTTGTCTTTTTTGTTTTCGTTCTTTTTCTGTGTCAAAAGAACCACAATAGCATAAGCTACAATACCAAATACTGACAAAAACCCAACTACGAGTGCTAGTCTAATCATTGTTTATTAAGATTTAGGGTTTTAAATTAGATTGCTTATGCTATCAATTCAGGTTTGGGCTTCGAGTTCACATTTGGCTTCTTCTCATTTAATGATTTTTCCATCTTGCAAACACCATTGAATCTTGCACCAGGTTCAACTGTTAATTTTGAAGTGTAAATATCACCATCTATGAATGAGGAGGATTTCAACACCAACATATCATCAACATAAATTGCACCTTTTATTTTTCCTGCTACTTCAGCGTTTTGAGCCTTTATTTCTCCCTCAAGTTCTGAACTCTCAGAAGTTACTAATTTAGATTGGGTTTCTAAGTTACCAACAAACTTGCCTTCGATTCTCAAGTTGCCTTGAGTAGTGATTTTACCTTCAATCACCGTTCCTTTTCCGATGATATTGCTGATGTTGGTTGTTTGTTCTATTATCTTTTTTTCTTCCTTGCCTGTAAACATATCAAAATGAGTTTAGTTATTTATAAAAATAGCTATTTTGAATTAAACGAGAAAAAAAATTTAATGTTATACTTCAATTTCATCTTGATTGCTTTGATTAAGCACCTCCCAAAGCATGTCTTTTAGTTTGTCTATATTAAATTGAGTTATTGATGAGATGAAAATATGTGGAACACCTCTAGGCAAAAGTTTTTTCATTTCTTTAATCAATCCTTCATCAAGCATATCTGATTTTGTGATAGCCAACAATCTGGTTTTGTGAATCAATTCAGGATTGTGCTTTTTCAGTTCATTTGTCAAAATTTTATATTCTTTTTTGATATCTTTTGCATCAGCAGGAATCATGAATAAAAGCACTGAATTTCTTTCTATATGTCTTAAAAACCTACTTCCTAAGCCTTTTCCTTCTGCTGCACCTTCGATGATGCCGGGAATGTCTGCTACGACAAAAGACTTGTAATCTCGGTGTTGCACTACCCCTAAATTAGGCACAAGCGTGGTGAAAGGATAATCAGCTATTTCAGGTTTTGCTGCAGATATCACCGACAAAAGCGTAGATTTTCCTGCATTTGGAAAGCCCACTAAACCAACATCTGCTAAAACTTTCAGCTCTAAGACTACCCATTCTTCGATTCCGGGTTCTCCGGGTTGGGCATAATGAGGAGCCTGGTTAGTTGAGGATTTGAAATGATCATTTCCTAGACCACCTCTCCCACCTTTGGTTACCACCACTTTTTGACCATGCTCTGTGATTTCAGCTTTGATTTCTCCTGTTTCGAAATCTTTAATCACCGTCCCTAATGGAACTTCTATGATTTCGTCTTTGCCTTGTTTTCCGGTCATTCGGTTTTCGCTTCCTCCTTGGCCGTTTTCTGCAATCACATGTTTCCTGTATTTGAGGTGTAAAAGAGTCCACAATTGTTTGTTTCCTTGCACTATGATGTGACCACCTCTTCCGCCGTCACCCCCATCAGGACCACCTTTTGGTAAACCTTTTGCTCTGTAAAAGTGAGCAGAACCTGCTCCGCCTTTTCCCGACCTGAAACATATTTTAACGTAATCAATGAAGTTTTCTGTAGCCATAATAAAAAAACGCCATACACAAAGGTACAGCGTTTTGGGGGTTTAGTTTGATAGAAATTTTATTTTACTCTTTCCAAATATTCACCGGTGTGAATATTCACTCTGATTTTTTCATTTTGTTCCACAAAAAGAGGAACATTTATTTTTGCACCGGTTTCTAATGTTGCAGGTTTCATTGCTTTTGTTGCTGTGTCACCTTTGACACCAGGCTCAGTGTATGTGACAATATATTCACCTGTCATTGGTGCTTCTGCTGCAACAGGAGTTTCACCGTCAAATGAAAGTTTAACAGTTAATCCTTCTTTGATAAAATCTGCTGAATCACCGAATAAAATGGTATCCACATTGATTTGGTCAAAAGTTTCGTTGTTCATGCACACAAAACTATCGCCTTCTTTGTATAACACATTATATTCTCCTACTTCAACTCTCACAAAATCAATAGCCTCACCTGCTCTGAATCTGTTTTCTACCAATTTTCCTGATTTCACGTTTCTCATCTTCACTTGATAAAACGCTCTCAAGTTTCCGGGTGTTCTGTGCTCATATTCAATCACTTGAACTAAATCATTATTGTATCTGATGAAACAACCCCTGAATAAATCTCCGGTATCTGCCATAACTATTTAAAAAATTTTATGCAAAACTAAGTTTTTGAATCTCAATAAACAAGGTTTGAATTGGGATTTCAAACTCATTTAATATTCGTTGCTTTCAGTTTCATCACCTATAAACTTTGAACATCAACCAAAAATCAGCAATCACCAATGCTGCCATGGCTTCAACAATAGGCACAGCTCTGGGAACAACACAAGGATCATGCCTTCCTTTTCCGCTCACAACAGTCTCATTTCCATCTTTGTCAATGCTTGCTTGGTCTTGCATGATGGTAGCGACCGGTTTGAAGGCTACGTTGAAATAAATATCTTCGCCGTTTGAAATTCCGCCTTGAACACCTCCAGAATAATTTGATTTTGTTTTTACTTTTCCGTTTTCAACAAAAAACTCATCATTGTGTTCACTTCCTTTGAATTTAACTCCTTCAAAACCACTGCCAAACTCAAAACCTTTCACTGCATTGATGCTTAACATGGCTTTTCCTAGTTCAGCATGAAGTTTGTCAAAAACCGGTTCACCTAAACCTGCAGGGCATCCTTTGATAACACCTGTCACAATACCACCAATAGTGTCTCTCTCCAAACGCACTTGGTCAATATAGGCAATCATTTTTTCTGCCATCTCAGGATCAGGACACCTCACGATATTGGATTCTGTCAGATTCAAATCCATTTCCTGGTAGCTTTTCTCCAATTTCATTTTCCCAACTTGTGAAACATAAGCATGGAAAGTTATTCCTTCTTTCTCTAATAATTTTTTGGCCAATGCACCCGCGGCAACTCTGGCTAAGGTTTCGCGTGCAGAACTGCGACCTCCTCCTCGATAATCTCTAACTCCATTATATTTCACATGATAGGTATAATCAGCATGTGATGGTCTAAACTTTTCAGAAATATGGCTGTAATCTTTACTTCTTTGGTCTTCATTTCTGACCATCATTGCAATGGGTGTGCCGGTTGAAAAACCTTCAAAAACACCGGATAAAATCTCTATTCTATCAGCTTCACCCCTCTGAGTTGTGATCTTTGACTGTCCGGGTCGTCTTCTGTCCAATTCTTTCTGGATGAACCCTTCATTCACTTCAACTCCTGAAGGAAGACCATCTATAATTACACCGACTGCAACACCATGAGACTCTCCGAAAGTGCTGATTTTCAACAAATTACCGTAAAAACTACTCATTTAATCTATCCATTCAAAGCCTGTGTAAGGCACTAATACATCAGGAATTCTAATTCCCTTTTCCGTTTGATTATTTTCTAAAATGGTTGCCACAATTCTCGGCAATGCCAATGCACTTCCGTTCAAAGTGTGTAACAATTCTGTTTTGCCATCTTTGTTTTTATACCTCAACTTCAATCTGTTGGATTGAAATGTTTCGAAATTGCTCACAGAACTTACCTCAAGCCACCTTTTTTGAGCCGCTGACCATGTTTCAAAATC
>JBDNDT010000183.1:0-5737 GCA_046718985.1 Cytophagales bacterium | reverse complement strand
CTACCCTAATATTAACTACTGAAGAATGACTGGTGTTCCCAGAATTATCGGTCACTTTTTCACCACCGGAAAGAACATTTGATTTCTTCAAGGCTTCTTCACCAGAGAATAGCATTCTGCCCAAAAATCCCCTCACAAAGCTTTCGTCTTTTTCAGTTGAGTATTGTCTCAACCAATCAACCAAGTTCAAATCAGATGAAAAAAACTTGGTGTTATCTTTTGGAAAATAAGCATTGGTGATGGTTGTTCCGAATTTGAATTCACCACTGTCAGCTTTGGTTTCTTCCATCAAAATGTCAAATAAGACACTGACAGCCAAGTCGTTTTTGCTGATGAAGGCTATTTTGTCACCTTTTTCGACGGTGAATGTAACATCCTTTAATAAGGTAACATCTTCTAATGTTTTATTGATGTTTTCAACCGATAGAATTTGGTTTCCAGCTTCTCTGGTTTGTTGAAATGCGATATAAGGATATTTTCTGTTGGAAGGCTTAATGTCTTCTAATGTTAGTTTTTCAAGCAATTTCTTTCTTGAAGTAGCTTGCTTTGATTTTGAAGCATTGGCACTAAATCTTGCCACAAATTCTTGAAGTTCTTTTCTTTTATCTTCTACTTTTTTGTTAGCATCTTGTTTCTGTTTCAAGGCTAATTGGCTTGAATGATACCAAAAGGTATAATTCCCTGTGTATAAAGATATTTTGCCAAAATCAATGTCAGCAATATGTGTGCAAACCTCATCCAAAAAGTGCCTGTCGTGAGAAACAACAATAACAGTGTTTTTGAAATCACCCAAGAACTCTATCAACCAATTCACTGAATAGATATCCAAATTGTTGGTTGGTTCATCCAATAACAAGACATCAGGATTTCCGAATAAAGCTTGTGCTAGCAACACTTTCACTTTTTCACCCGCAGTCAGGTCTTTCATTAGCAGATAATGTTTGTCTTCAGAGATGCCTAAACCACTCAATAACTGTGCAGCTTCCGGTTCTGCATTCCAGCCATCTAATTCAGCGAATTCCATTTCCAATTCACCTGCTCTCATGTTATCAGCATCGCTGATTTCAGCCATGGCATAGATTTTTTCTTTTTCAACCATGATGTCATAGAGCCTTTTGTAACCCATAATCACGGTGTGAATCACTAAATTATCGTCAAACTCAAATTGATTTTGTTTCAAATAAGCCACACGTTCACCCGGGTCAGTGACCACCTGACCTGTGGTGGGTTCAATTTCACCGGTAAGTATTTTTAAAAATGTTGATTTTCCGGCGCCATTTGCTCCAATCAAACCATAACAGTTTCCCGGTGCGAATTTTATGTTTACTTCTTCAAAGAGTACCCTTTTTCCATATCTCAATGAGATGTTGCTTGCAGCTATCATATGTGTGTTTTTCTAAAATTCCTTGCTCAAAAGGCAAAATTAAAAAAATCATGGTTAAAACTTAATCTTTAGATTAAGAATATCTTAAAATGAACATGAAAATTACTTTTCGAATGCCATTCTTTATTACTTTTGTGTAACAACAACAATATGAGATTTATAAGTTTAATTTTAATTGTCCTTTATTGTACATTTAAGGGATGGTGTCAACCTTATACTTGTTCAAATCCTTTTGAGGTAGATTTGTGTCCTTCTCAGTCATTCACAAATCACAGTGTTGCTGAATCAGCAAACAATCACCCAACATGGACTTATAACATTTTTGGTTTTAGCATTAATTTAAATGTTGATGGAGGTGAATTTGTTTATATGGTGAACTTCCCACCGGGAAGCACTCAAATTTCTGTTACAATTTCAGGAATGACCGATAACTCGCCCGATGGAATGGGTGGGCCTGCAACTTTGTTCATGAAAGGTAATACATGCAACACAACTCCTGCAAATCTTGCAAATCAACAATTTAATCAAACGGTTTTGCAAACAAGAACTTTCAACGTGGCAGGAAGAACATCCCCCTTATATTTTGTGATGGATCATGCTGAATCAACACCCATTCAATATAACATCTCTTTCACAGCCTCAGGATATACAACCCTGCCCGGTTGGTGTTCTACACCTGTAAGTATTTTCTTTTGCAAACCTGATTTCAGCAGGAAAACAATTCATTGGGGCGTGAACAACAGAAATAAAACTTATCAGGCAGTTTTGCAGCAATCTGATGATGGATTGAATTTTCAAGATATAGATTTGAATGTTTATGAAGGTGTAGAGTCTGTTGCTTCAATAAATTTTCAACAAATTGAAATGAAATATTTCAGAATGAGATTTGAATCTGAATTAGGGGTTTTGTTTTCAGAAGTTTTTTTGAATGATGACATTAAATCAAAACTGAAAGCGAGTAATGGTGTGGTTGTGTTCCAAAATGATGGAAAACAAAATTATGATATCAAGATTTTTACACTTGAGGGCAAAGAATGCGTAAATCAGACAATTTTGGGAAATCAACAAAATCTAACAAAATTCCATTTGCCGAAAGGTTTTTATGTAGTGAAGTTGATTTCGGAAAATGGTGAATACTTTTCAGAAAAAGTGTTTGTTGATTGAAAAATCAATAATGTTTATTGGAATACTGATTTTAATCAACAATTTGATTCTGTGTATATTATCGGTTGGAATCTTATAAATTAACAAGGTCGTTTTGATAAAAATCAAAAATAGTATTCGAAAAATATCGGTTCTCAATTAAAATTGATTTGTTGTTTCCGAGCCTTGTCTTGCGTAAGCCGCGCGAGGGATGCGTAGGGCAGACGCGATAGCGGCTGGTGCGAAGCACGGAAGCGAAGCGGACCCCGAATGCAGCCCGGCCCGCAGGGCGCGCCCATAACTTCTGATTATAATAATCGCTTCTTTTCAAAGAAAATATCTGCAAAAAATCGGCACTAATTGGGTTTCTCTCTATTTTTGCTCCTTGATTTGAAAAAGCAGAGATGGCGAACAAAACATATAGCACCGCAGAAGCAGAAGCAAAGTGGTATGCACATTGGAATGAAAAAGGATTTTTCAGCTCAAAACCGAACAAAAACAAGAAAAGCTATTCAATTGTGATTCCGCCGCCTAACGTGACGGGCGTTTTGCACATGGGGCACATGCTGAACAACACGATTCAAGATGTGCTCATCAGAAGGGCTAGGATGAAAGGTTTTGAAACTTGTTGGGTGCCTGGAACTGACCATGCTTCCATTGCCACAGAAGCCAAAGTGGTGGCCATGCTCAAAGACAAGGGAGTTGACAAAAAAAGCCTCAGCAGAGATGAATTTTTGAGCCATGCTTGGGAATGGAAAGAAAAATATGGTGGAATTATCTTAAATCAACTCAAACAACTCGGCGCTTCATGCGATTGGGAAAGAACGAAGTTCACGATGGACAGCGATTTGTATGATGCGGTGATTGATGTGTTTGTGGATATGTATCGCAAGGGATTTATTTACAAAGGACATCGAATGGTGAACTGGGATCCCGCAGGAAAGACTGCCTTGTCTGATGAAGAGGTGATTTACAAAGAGGTGAATTCAAGGTTGTTTTATCTCAAATATAAAATCAAAGACAGCGAAGATTTTTTGAAAGTTGCCACCACAAGGCCTGAAACCATCATGGGTGATGTGGCGGTGTGTGTGAACCCCGATGATGAGAGGTATCAACATTTGATTGGAAAAACCATCATAGTGCCTTTGGTGAACCGTGAAGTGCCGGTGATTGCAGACAGCTATGTGGACAAAGAATTCGGCACAGGATGTTTGAAAGTGACCCCTGCACATGACATCAATGATTATGAAATTGGTCTCAGACACCAATTGCCTATTGTGGATGTGTTCAATGCTGACGGAACACTTTCAGAGGCAGCCGGGCTTTATGTCGGGCTTGACCGCTTTGTGGTGAGGAAAAAAATAGCCAAAGACTTGGAAGAATCCGGTCTTTTGTAAAAAGTGGAAGACATCAAAAACAATGTTGGTTTCAGCGAGAGAACAGATGCTGTGGTGGAACCTAGGTTGAGCAGCCAATGGTTTGTGGATATGAAGAAGGTGCTTGAAAAGCATCCTCAGGTCTTGGATGCGGTGTTGAATGATGAAATCAAATTGCACCCTGCCAAATTCAAGAACACTTATCGCCATTGGTTGGAAAATGTGAAAGATTGGTGCATTTCGCGTCAATTGTGGTGGGGACACAGAATTCCGGCTTGGTATGCACCCAATGGTGAATTGGTGGTGGCAAAAAACGTTGCCGAAGCTGTGGAAGAGTTCAAGAAAAAAGGTAATGAGTTTGCAGAGCATGAGTTGAAGCAGGATGAAGATGTGCTGGACACTTGGTATTCTTCTTGGCTTTGGCCGATTTCTGTGTTTGACACCGGTGTGTTTAAAGGTGAAAAACCTTCTGAAGAATTGGCTTTTTATTATCCTACCCAAGTGTTGGTGACTGCCCCTGAGATTTTGTTTCTGGGTGGCAAGGATGATTATGGCGGGTTACATGTATATGGGTGAGAAGCCCTTTTCTGATGTTTACCTCACGGGCATTGTGCGTGACAAACAAGGAAGAAAAATGTCTAAATCCTTGGGCAACTCGCCCGATCCTTTGGAATTGATTCAGAAATATGGCGCTGATGGGGTTAGAATGGGCATGTTGCTCAGTTCGCCTGCCGGAAATGATTTGCTTTTCGATGAGAAATATTGCGAACAGGGGCGTAATTTCTGGAACAAACTCTGGAATGCTTATCGCTTGTTGGATGGATTGAAAGTCGAAGCTTTCGAACAACCCGTTGCCTGTCAATGGGCGAACATTTGGTTTGAGCATCGCTTCAACGAAGCCCTGAAAGGCATTGAAGAAGATTTTGAGAAGTTCAGAATTTCTGATGCTTTGATGGGGGTTTACAAATTGGTATGGGATGATTTTTGTTCCACTTACCTTGAAATCATCAAGCCTGATTACGAAAAACCAATTGATAATCTCACCCTTTCCCAAACTAAAAAACATTTCGGTAAATTGCTTAGATTGGTTCATCCTTTCATGCCCTTCATCACTGAAGAACTGTGGCAAGAAGTGAATGAAGAAGAAACTTCAAGCATTTGTTTGGCAAATTATCCTGTTTTGGAAGCATTTGACGAACAAGTGATTCACCAAGCGAATTTAGCTTTTGAAATCATTACGCAGGTGAGGCAGGTGAGAAACAGCAAGCAAATTCCACCAAAGCAAGCCTTGAAGCTGTTGGTGAAAACTTCGGAACAAAAAACGGTGGAGAAATTCTTGCCGGTGGTGAAGAAGTTGGCTTTTTTAGAAAACGTAGATTTCGTGGCAGAAGGTGTCGGCAATGCTTCATCTTTCGTGATCAAAGCCATCGAGTGCTTTGTTCCTTTAGAGGGCTTGGTGAACGAAGAAGACGAAAAAGAGAAAATGCTGAAAGAATTGGAATATACCCGAGGTTTCATGAAATCAGTAGAAGCCAAACTCAGCAATGAGAGGTTTGTGAACAATGCCAAACCTGAGGTGGTTGAAAATGAAAAACGCAAACTCGCCGACGCCAAAGCCAAAATTGAAGCCTTGGAAAAGTTGGTGGGTTGAGAAGCCGCTTTTTATGCTATGATTGCATAAATTGTTACATTTGAAAAGGTAGAGCGTTTTTTAGATGCTCGATTTTGAGTTAATTGATAAATGTATTGATTTGACTGATTTAAAAGATTTAGTTTTTCTTGGCAAACTTGTCAAAACACATGCCTTGAAAGGGCAAGTATTACTCCCGGATGC
>JBDNDT010000182.1:0-5742 GCA_046718985.1 Cytophagales bacterium | reverse complement strand
GAACAATACCCAAGATTTTGTGAGTTTCAAAACTAAAGTCTTGTTAGGTGAAGCACAAAATGACCCTATAGCCAAAGCCGGATTGGTCAAAGATATTATTGAAACCATTGCTAAAATTTCAGACCCTATTGCACGCGAAATTTATGTGAAACAATGCAGCCAAAGCATGGGAATGTCTGAAGAATTGTTGATTGCCGAGCTGAACAAACATTTCATTCAAAAAAGGAAAAATGGTTTAGATGATGCTGAAAAGGAAGTCATCACTAACGTTTTAGATCAAAACAAACCTGAACAGATTTTGATAAAAACCCATGACCATGTTCAGGAATTGGAGAAAGAAATCTTACGCCTGTTGCTCACCAAATCACAAATAAAGAATCAAGAAGAACTTACTTTGCTCGATTTTTTTTTAGAAATAGCTGATGACATTGACTTCAAAGAAGATCATTGTGGAAATTTAATACTAGAAATCAGGGAAAATGGTCTGCAAACAATTGAAGAATTAAACAATGAGAGAGTCTCTGAAATTGCTGAAATCATTCAAAACAAACATGAATTGAGTACTGCTTGGAAAGAAAAAGGGGTTTTTGTTCCAGATGTCGATGAAAACCCGTTTAAGTCATTGATTGAGGTGATTTATAGATTAAAACTCATCAAAATCGGACAAATGATCAATGAAACTCAAGAAACATTGAAATCAGAAGTTGACATGGAGAAAATAGATAAAACCTTGAATGTTTCCATGTTTTTGAAAGGCAGGCAAAAAGAAATTGCAAATCGCTTAGGAGTTGTGGTTCTAAGATAAAATAAAAACTTAAATACCCTCATTAGAAAAACTTTTTTGAATATGAAACGAATTGCGCTATTTTTGCCCAAGATTCGGCATGACCGATAACAAACTATTCAAAAGAAATTGAGTTTTACAATTAAATCATCACACAATTTTTAAAATTTTATGGCTGAAATCATTCGCATGCCCAAGATGAGCGACACCATGGTGGAAGGTGTCATCGCCGCATGGCACAAAAAGGTTGGTGACAAAGTGAAAGCCGGTGACTTGCTTGCAGAAGTTGAAACTGACAAAGCAACCATGGAGCTTGAGTCTTATGATGAAGGGGTGTTGTTGCACATAGGCATTCCTGAAAAATCAACCGTTCCTGTGGATGGAATGATAGCCATTATTGGCAAAGAAGGTGAAGACATTTCTGCACTGTTAGGTGGGTCAACTTCACCTAAAAAACTCGAGTCTCCATCTTCAACAAAAACTGAAAAAACAGTTGCAGTAGATGTTTCTAATATTCCAGCAAGCATCATCAGAATGCCGAAAATGAGCGATACGATGGTTGAAGGTAATATTGTGGCATGGCATAAAAAAGTGGGTGATAAAGTGAAATCAGGTGAGCTTTTAGCAGAAGTAGAAACTGACAAAGCAACCATGGAACTTGAATCTTATGAGGATGGTATTTTATTGCACATCGGAGTTGAAGCAGGAAACAGCATAAAAGTTGACGGAATCATAGCAGTTATCGGAAAAGAAGGTGCAGATTGGAAAACATTAATAGAAGCTTCTTCTTCACCAGTTAAATCTATCCAAACTCCAAAGGTTGCAACAACTTCAACACCTGACAAAACTGAGGTTAAAGAAACTGAAAGCCAAAACAACAGCGATAGGGTTTTTGCCTCTCCTTTGGCAAAGGCTATGGCCAAAGAAAAAGGAATAGATATTGCAGCAGTGAAAGGAAGCGGTGAAAACGGAAGAATCACCAAGAAAGACATTGAAAATTATCAACCTGTTACAACAACAGTAACTACGGAGAAAAAAGCTCCAACAGCAACTCCGGTTATGTTAGGTAAAGAAAGTTTCGATGAACTCGGAGTGAATCAAATGAGAAAAACAATTGCCAGAAGATTGTCGGAAAGCTTATTCACAGCACCTCATTTTTATCTGACAATGGAAATTGATATGGACAATGCCATAAAAGCACGCCAGAGCATGAATGAAATGCCTGACGTGAAGGTTTCTTTCAATGACATGGTCATCAAAGCGGTTGCTGCGGCATTGAGAAAACACCCAATGGCAAATGCTTCATGGCAAGGTGATAAAATTAAAGTAAATCATCATATACATATTGGTGTAGCCATGGCTGTCGAGGACGGTTTGTTGGTGCCTGTGGTTAGGTTTGCAGATCAAAAATCACTTTCGCAAATTTCAGCAGAAGTGAAGGAATATAGTGGAAAGGCTAAAAGTAAGAAATTGCAACCTTCTGATTGGGAAGGTAATACCTTCACCATTTCAAACTTGGGAATGTTCGGAATAGATGAGTTTACTTCCATTTTAAATAGTCCTGAAGCCTGCATTATGTCAGTAGGTGGAATTAAACAAACACCTGTGGTGAAAAACGGTCAAATTGTTCCGGGAAACATCATGAAAGTTACTTTGGGATGTGACCATAGAGTGGTAGATGGGGCAGTAGGGGCAGCCTTTTTACAAACCTTCAAGGCTTACATGGAAGACCCTGTAAGAATTTTGATTTAACGATTTGTTTCTCAGGTATTATTAAAATATTAACCACAACCTGGTGAGAATCATCAGGTTGTTTTTTTATCGAAATAAATATGTATTTAGGCATTGGTTCTAGGGTAATTCACAAAGAGTATGGCGAAGGAATTGTTGCCGGAAAAAAAGATGATTATTTTAGGGTGAGTTTTTTCGGAAAGGGCATAGTGGAAATTCCGGAATCTTATGATTTTGAAGTGTTGGAAAACACAGGTGGCGAAGAACAAAAAATATTGAAAGATGATTTGGAATATATTCTAGAAAAAATTTTGAGAAGATGGTCTGATATCACAGAAATTGTTCCACTAGGTGATAAATGGAAAGGGGGAAACATGATACTTCAACCCAAAGACAACAGTCTGAAAGCTAAAGAATTACCAATAGAAAACTTTTTTCATAAAATCGTAATGCTTAGAGACCGATTGAGGGTGATGGAACAAAAAATTAATGCTCATCCCAAACTTTCTGACGAAGAAAAGGTTGAAATGCAACAATATATCACTAGAATTTATGGTTCATTGACCACATTCAATGTGATGTTCAAATATCAAACTGATCATTTTGTTGGCGAAAAGGGAAAATCTGATTAAAATTTAGAATGGCAAAAATCAACGATATAATTTCAAGTGCAAAAGAAACTCTTTTTTCATTTGAGATATTACCTCCATTGAAAGGAGAAGACATTCACTCACTTTTTGGGGCAATTGAAAACTTGATGGAGTTTAAACCTCCGTTCATTGACGTGACATATCATAGGGAGGATTATGTTTATAAAAAAAGAGAAAATGGACTGATGGAAAAAGTTGCAGTTTATAAAAGACCTGGAACCGTAGCCATCAGTGCGGCTATCATGCAAAGATTTAATGTTGAAGCCGTTCCTCATCTGTTGTGTGGTAGTTTCAATCGTGAGGAAACAGAAAATGCTTTGTTAGAACTTGATTTCTTGGGAATTGAAAATGTGTTAGCCTTGAGAGGAGATCCAATCAAATCAGAGGGTGTCTTCAAGCCAGAAAAAGATGGAAATGCTTTCGCAAGCGATTTGGTGAAACAAATCAAAAACCTGAACAATGGCATTTATCTCGATGAGGATGACACCAACCTCAAGAAAACCAATTTCTGTATAGGTGTGGCAGGGTATCCAGAAAAGCATTTTGAAGCACCCAATTTGAGTACGGATTTAAGGTATTTAAAAGAAAAAGTGGATAATGG
The DNA here is from genome assembly GCA_046718985.1 of Cytophagales bacterium. Classification (GTDB taxonomy): domain Bacteria; phylum Bacteroidota; class Bacteroidia; order Cytophagales; family UBA9547; genus JBDNDT01. Next base: position 1,976 of record JBDNDT010000182.1, on the reverse strand, counting down.
GGCGGATTACATCGTCACTCAAATGTTCTTTGATAACCAAAAGTTTTTCGAGTTTGTCAAACTTTGCAAAGATAATGGTATCAATGTGCCCATCATTCCCGGATTGAAGCCACTCACAACCAAAAAACAACTGACTATTCTGCCTAGTATATTTCATTTAGATATTCCGGAAGCTTTAAGCAATGAGGTGTTAAAAGCAAAAGACGCTGAATCAGTGAAAAGAATAGGCATAGATTGGTGTATAGAGCAGTCTAAAGAACTTAAAAAAGCCGGAGTTCCGGTGTTGCATTATTACACCATGAGCAAGAGTGACGCTATAAAGGAAATTGCTTCAAAAGTTTTTTAACATGAACCAAAACAAATCGGGTGAAAGCGGCATTGTGTTGACCACAGTTGATGAGGTGCTCAAGTGGGCAGAAACATCATCACTTTGGCCTATGGGTTTTGGTTTGGCATGTTGTGCCATTGAAATGATGGCTACTTATGCTTCAAGTTATGATTTAGACCGATTTGGAGTTATTCCCAGGGCTTCACCCAGGCAATCGGATGTGATGATCGTAGCGGGAACGGTCACCTTCAAAATGGCTGACAGAATCAAGATGCTATATGAGCAAATGCCCGACCCGAAATATGTCATTTCCATGGGTTCTTGTTCGAATTGTGGTGGACCTTATTGGGAACATGGTTACCATGTGGTGAAAGGCGTGGACAGAATTATTCCCGTAGATATTTATGTACCAGGTTGTCCTCCGAGACCTGAAGCACTGATTGGTGCATTCTTAGAATTGCAGAAAAAAATTAAAAATACCCCAAAAGACCTCTGAAAAGCTGTAATTTCTGAGACTGTTTCTAAAATATTAAATGAAATGATATTGAAAAATGTCGTACATTTGCGCAAATTTTCCTAAAATTATCACCTTTTAACTCATAATAGATAGTGGATATATTTGATAAACTCGCGACAGAAAAAACGCCTTTAGGCAAGCACTCACAATATGGTCATGGATATTTTGCATTTCCAAAGCTGGAAGGCGAGATTGGACCCTATATGAAGTTCAGAGGAAAAGACGTCTTGAATTGGAGTTTAAATAATTATCTTGGGTTGGCTAATCATCCTGAGGTTAGAAAAACAGATGCAAAAGCAGCTGCTGATTATGGTTTAGCATATCCTATGGGAGCCAGAATGATGTCTGGAAACAGCACCTTGCATGAACAACTGGAAGACGAATTATCAAAGTTTGTTGGTAAAGAAGATACCATTTTGTTAAATTATGGTTATCAAGGAATTATGTCTGCAATTGATTCAATTTTAGGAAGACATGACATCGTTATTTATGATTCTGAAAGTCATGCTTGCATAGTTGATGGTGTGAGATTACACTTGGGAAAAAGATTTGTTTTTCCACACAATGACATTGCTAATCTTGAAAAACAATTAGAAAGAGCCACAAAGCTTGCTCAGGAAGGTGGAGGAGGTATTTTAGTAATCACTGAAGGTGTTTTCGGAATGGCCGGTGACATGGGCAAATTGAAAGAAATTGTTGAATTGAAGAAAAAGTTCTCTTTTAGACTTTTGGTTGATGATGCACATGGTTTCGGAACAATGGGAGAAACAGGTGCAGGTGCTCCTGAAGCTTTGGGTGTGATGAATGATGTTGATTTGTATTTCTCCACCTTTGCAAAATCAATGGCATTGATAGGAGCATTCATGTCAGGGCCTGAAAATGTGATACAATATATTAGATACAACATCAGGTCTCAGATTTTTGCTAAATCATTGCCAATGCCTTTTGTGATTGGTGCTTTGAAAAGGTTAGATATGATCAGAACTATGCCCGAGCTGAGATATAATCTCTGGAATGTGGTCAACTCTTTGCAATCAGGTTTGAGGGAAAAAGGGTTTCAAAATCCGCTTCAGTTCGCGAATATTGCCGATGTAAGGATCAAAACCCAGGTTGAAATTGAACTTCCCGTTA
>JBDNDT010000181.1:0-5747 GCA_046718985.1 Cytophagales bacterium | reverse complement strand
CTTTTTATTCTTTTATGCTCTTTCACTGTGAAAGTTGCTGTTTTGTGTGTTTTGTTTTCTGAAAAAGATGATGAAATCACTGAGGTATCACCATGCTTGAAAAAACCCATTTCAACAAATTTTGGATAAGTGACAGTGAAAACAGAAAGCTCAACAGGAACTGAGGCCGTGAAATAATGACCACTTAAAATAAAAGGATCAGGATATTTCTCAATATACTTCACTACCCCTATTGCACCCGCTTTCAAACCCGGAAAATTGAATTCAATATTTTTTACATCATTGTAAAAAATGCTCTCATCAACCACATCTTTTGTTTCAAAGTTGTTTACCAACACTTTTTTATATTTTCCATTTTCCGGAATCAAACTGTAAGCTTCTAATTTATCAATAATATTAAAATGGGAATAACTAACTGCTTGACTCGATAATGAGGTGGCTAAATCAGAAAGGAACATGATTTCCTCATAAGTTTCAGAACTGATATGTAATGAATCTTTTATCCAATCGAGCTTCACATTGGTGTTTTTCTTTAAATACACACCTAACTCCTTAGGATATTTTTGAGACATTTGTTTGAAAACATCAGCAAGTTTTTGAGCCTGACATATGAAAATTGTACCTAAAAAAATTGCAAGTAATCTGAATTTTTTAAACATTTTTTAAATTTCTTTTCATGCTATTCGTATATTTTTTTTAAAGAGCATATAAATCTTCACAGAGCGATTGATTTAAAATATGAAGCTTATATTATCTAAATCGAATAAATGCAAAGTTTTCAACCAAAATCAAACGAATTTTGATTTTAAAAAACTCTTCAAACGTGGGTTGTTCTTGCCCATGACTTTAAACTGTTATTGTTCGGCTTTTTTGACTTTACTGACATTAATCTAACAAGGATTTAGTTTAATCAATAATTGCAATGTGTGCAAATAATGTAAAGTTAAGTTCAAAACTCAACTCCTCTCGCCTTCTTTTTCAAGCCAGTTTATGAATTCTATATACCTTTTTTTGGCTTCGATTTTATCCATTCCATTCAATGAACGCCATGCATTTTGTTTGAATACAGTCACAATATTCATGTTCCCAGTATAGTTTTCGTTGCAATCGCCAACTGTTGCTTGTTTATAATAGGCATAAGCTCTTAACATATTGTCAGCCGTTTGAGTAGGCATCATGTTACCTCTTCTGACCGCATCTTCAAATTTCACATCTAAGTCTTCTTCCAATTTGTAAGGGTCTTTGATTGGCTGTTCTCTCATCATTGAACGTTTGTATTTTAAGAGTAGCAATTTAATAAAAAAAAATCACATCTCACCAATCGTCTTTATTGGCTTTTCCTTTTCCCTTAATCACATACTCTTTCAATTCATCTAAGAGCTTGTTCACCTCATCAGTGGTTTGGGTCACCATCTCTTTTTTATTTACAGCTGTCATTTTTTCAAGCACTAATTCTAATTTTTCTGATGAATTAGGCCCATTTTTATGCTTATAGGTCTCAAATTCGTTCAAAGTATAGCGATATTTCCCTTCTTTCACTTCAACTAAAATGACAAAAGTAACAATGTTGAGATTTTTATACTTATAATCATAAGTAGTTGTTGCTTGAACATCCATTGGTTTTGAAAGTTTTTTGCTGTCTAAATCTCTCACAAACCATTTTTGCTGTGATTTAGAATTGATAAATTCCATGGCTCTTTCATAAATTAGAGCAGATTCTAACCCATTCACTTCCACCACACCCTGAAAAGTGATTCTCTTGGTTTCATTATCAACGGGAAGATTTTGACCATTCACAGCCAAATAAAAAAAGGAGTTTAAAACCAGATAAATAAATAGCGTTTTTCTCATCATACACATTTTTTGGGGTGATTATTGTCTTGGTAATTCAGCAATGATTTTGTCCGCAACTTTTTGCATGTTGTCAGTCAATATCTTTTGCAATCGGTTTTCATTTGATTCATAATTGATTTTTACTCTGTTTCCGGCAATTTGTTTGCCTGACGAATCAAAAATCGAAAAATGAGTAATGAAATTTCTTTCATAATTCTGTCTTGACCTATCTAAACAGGTTTCATAATTGGTTTTGACTTCAAATTGATTCACAAAAATATAATAATCAATTTTGTATTTTCCATTGAAGTAAGCGAAGAAATTGGGGTCTTTCACTTTCACTCCAAAATATTTTGATTCATCTTTCGCTAAAGAAGCTCTTGAATTTCCGAAAGGATTTGAGACATCATTGGGTTTGGTACTTTTGTTTTTATCAGCTTCTTTGAGTTGGCCTTTTTCATTTGCCACACGAGCCTGTGCAGCTTCCGGGTTGTAAAGAACATCTTGGTAACTGTAAGTCACTGAACTATATACCCTGTTTAAGTCAGTTAAAGAATCTTTGAGCCTACCACCTAACAAATGTATGGTTTCGAATCCTGTGGGCTCCAACAATGCATTAAGTCTTTTTCTGAATGCTTGTCTCACTTTTGTGCGTTCCATTTTTGAAATGGCTGCAATTTCATCATCAGCATCTGAAAAATAAAGATATGGGTCAAAAGGAATAACCAAAATTCTTTTCACTGAATTGTTGTAGGTCACATTTTCAATTTTCACCTCCTCCTCAATATTCTTAGTGATAGTGTTATTTTTAATCACTATTTTTTCTTCTTTCCTATCTTGAACAGTCTCTTTTTGAACATCTACTTTTACTGTTGAAGATTCTGTGACTTTTTTCTCCTCTTTAAGTACTTTGTTGCTAGGTTCTTCTTTTGAGGTTATTGCTGTTGAGGCAACATTGGCATCAGATTGTTTTTTGCCAACCACTACTTTTTGACCAATTTTTAATTCAATCTCATTAAATTTCAACAAATCGCCCACAGACACACCATACTTTCTTGCAAGACTGTAAAAAGTTTCTCCCGGTTCAACTGTATGATATACCAATCCGTTATTTTCTTCTTTTTCAGATTGAAAAAGTTGTGGATTATATGGTATGTTGATGATTTGACCTACTTTTAATCCATTTTCTAGCTCAGGATTGAGTTCAAGCAAGTCAGTAACAGGTACTTTATATTTGGTTGAAATGCCATAAATCGTTTCACCGGGTGTGACTAAATATCTCAAAAATGGCTTACCACCAATATTAGCCATACCGATTGAATCTTTGATTTCCAAAGATTTGGCTTCTGTGTTTGCATAGAAAACTATAAACAAAATGGTGAGCAAGAATGTAGCAAATCTCATAAATAATTGGATTCTTTAAGGCAAAAGTAAAACAAATAGTTAAGCAATCATAGTTCAGAATGACATTAGTGATTTGATTTAAATACAAAAAACTCTCTCATAATTTATTCAAATTCAAAAAACATTTTTCTTAAAAAATTACTTAATCCCAACCACCATTCGGTCTTTTCCATTCATATCTTGAAAAAGCTTAACATCACAAAATCCTATGTTTTCAAGCAATACAATCATTTCTTTTCCAAATGCTTGATTTATTTCAAAAGCTAAATAACCGTTAGATTTTAAAGATTTTAAGGCCTTTTGGGCTATTGCTTGATAAAAAATTAATGGATTTTCATCCATGACAAAAAGTGCTATTTCAGGTTCGTGATTCAACACATGAGGTAAAATATCAGGTTTCTCACTTTGCTTCACATAAGGAGGATTGCTGATCACTAAATCAAATTCTTCGAAACTCCAATCATCTTTCAGCACATCAGCAATCAAAAAGTTTATGTTTGTTCTATTGTGTTGAGCAGTTTTTTGTGCAGTTTCAATTGCTGATTTTGAAATATCTAATGCCCAAACTGATGCATTTGGGATTTTTTTTGAAATAGAAATGGCTATGCAACCGCTTCCTGTGCAAACATCCAAAATTTTTGGATGTTTCAAATTTTCAATCAATGCCATTGATTTCAACACCAGTTCCTCTGTTTCAGGACGAGGAATCAACACCGATGGATTGACTATTATTTTATTGTCTAGAAAATAAGAATGTCCAATGACATATTGTATAGGAACTCCCTTCTTCAATTCAACAATTGAAGTTATCAACTTGTTGAAATCATCTTGAGAAAGATCTGCTTTTTCAGATGCCAACACTTTTGATTTATTAAAACCAAAAAGTTCTTGTATCAGGAAAAATGCTATCTCTCTTGCTTCTTCGGCATTATAAAGATGAGCAATTGAATGTTGGATGTTTTTTTGAACATCCAACCATGAATTTATGCCTTCCAAACTTCTTTTTTCTCCTTGCCTCCAATCAAAAGAACAAATCTTGTCGGACCCGGAATCAACACTAAACGAGTGTCTTTTCCTTTATAAGCCTCAGCATCTACCAACACACCTTCTTTTCCTTCGATGTCATATTCTGTTTCACTGATTTTTTTAACTGTTTTCGGCAAATAAGCTGTGGGCAACAAAACATCAGAATCAGGACAAATCTGATCGTGGAGTGTATCTAAAACACCTTCAAAATAATCTCCGAATTCTTCGATGAAGTCATCTTCAAGGTCATGAAGTTCTTCTTCTAAATCGTCATATCTTTTATCATCATACCCAATTCGGCTCAATTCTGTTTTCATTTCAACAATTGCAACCAATTTTTCTTCAATCAATTTGCTGTCCATTTCTCTTCTCAATTTCAATGACAAATCTGCACTTAATTTTTATTTCTAAAAACGCTTTAACCCAAAAAATCTTAAATTTCGTTTGATGAATATCCAAACAATAGGTTTTTCTTTATTTCATATTCGACCAGCACCGGCACCATCACTTCCCAACCGTCTTCACCTTCTTTGATTTTCTTGATCACCGCATCCGAGAAAATACCAAGATTTTCTAAATTAGCGCCTTCTATATCTTCTAATTTATCATTTGCCAACAAATACTCATAAAGATCCATTAGGTGTGGTGAAATTCTAAAGTCTTTGCACTTGTTGATTGATCCGGTTAAAGGATCTTTTGTGGGATAAACATACAATTTCACATTTCTGCTGAACAAAGTGGCGAATGACTCTAGAATTCCCCCTTTTAGATTCTTATAATACTCATCATTGAAAATCTCCATTAAATTATATATTCCCAAAACGATACCGATTTTATTTCTGGTGATATTAGAGAGATATGCTACCAATCTGTAATATTCTTGGTAGTTAGAAATCATCACATTCATACCCAATTTGCACAGAATATCAGCGCGATCCAAAAAATCTTTATCATCAACTCCGATATCAGTTTGCAGGTTTTTGAGTGTAAGTTCAGCAATTTGAACCACTTTTTGACCATTTGAGATTACTTCTTGGTCTTTTTTAAACTGCTCAAAAGATTTTTGAAACATGTCTAAATTTACCTTTGTCGGGGGTCTGAATCTACCTCTGGTTACTAAAATATTTTTTTTGTATAACGTTTCTGAAGGTTGTATGATATCACCGTTAGGAGACAACAGCGTTGCATCGGTGTAGCCTGATTTCACCATGTATAAGGCAATTAATCTATTGTCAACATGCTTAAAATCGTTACCTGTAATTTTCAAAAAATCAATTTCAATTCTTTCCCTGCTTAGACCATCAAACAAAGAATCAATCATTTTATATGGATTCTCATAGTGATAAAAACACGCATAAACCATGTTGACTCCTAAAATACCAATAGCTTGTTGCTGTAAAAGATTTTCATTATCAAACAGGTTCACATGCACAATCAAGTCATCAGGTTCTGTTTTAGGATTCACTTGCCATCTCATCCCTAAC
>JBDNDT010000180.1:0-5780 GCA_046718985.1 Cytophagales bacterium | reverse complement strand
GGGCGGAACGGCATGAGTTCAATAAGGACAATAAAGATGTGAGCCCGGCCGCCCTCAAGGCGGGTTGCCCAAATGAAACATTTTGCTAAAAATGCTTTTTGCTCATCAAATAGCTGAAAATATTATTTGATAGGCAAAAAACCATAAACCCATTTAATTTTTCCTAACGAATGAGGGTGACGGTTTGAAATGTTTTATTTTCTGAAACCAAGAAATATAAACCGGGATAAGCCAAATCACCGCCATTGGTTGTTCCATCCCAAAATGCCGGTGTGTTGATTTCCCTAATCATTCTTCCGGCTCTGTCGAAGATTTTAGTATTTCCTGTTTTGTTGATATAAAACACATCTGCAACGCCATCACCATTCGGGCTGAAATAATTCTCACAGTCTTGAATGCATCCTGATTTCAAGGCTCCGAAACTAAAAATATAATGGTCTTTCAACTCAACATTGGCAAAAACCACTCTTCCATCACTTGAAACATGACTTGCTTGGATGATTCCTTTGCCCAAAGCCTCATTCTCAAAAGAGCTATCACCGTCAGTGTCTATCAAAAGAACAGGGCTAAGATTTTCAAAACCCGGCATGTCATTTAAATTGATAACAAGATCAACTGTTGAATTTTCTTTTGTGGTGGAAACTCCCCATTTTCTTTGCAATCTGAATTGCAATCCCTCAGGAAGATTATTATCAATTATGTTCAAAGGTTTACCATTGTGAGCAATCATCACAAATTCACCGGTTTTTAAATCTCTAGCCGTCATTTCAATGATTCCTTCTCCTTTTGCTTTGGTTAATAAACTACCGTCAAATGATTTTCCGATGCCAAACATTTCAAAATCAAAATCTCCGTTTTCTGAATTATCCATCTTGAAAAAATCATTGTAAACCAATCTCGTATCATATTTAGCTGAGAGGTAATTTTCAAGAATGATTTTTTCAGCAGTAGTAAGAATCTTGTTATAGACCAACACTGTTGCAATGAAACCATCAAAGAAAGGCTGGGTTTTCCCTGTCAAAACATCAGAAGTTGACCCAATAAAATACTTTTCTGATTGATTGATAGGCTGATTTCCTGCTTGAAAAGGGTTTTGGAAATTATAATTATGTTCGATTTTCAATAATCCTGACCAAGCCTCTTTGCTCATGGAAGCAACAAAAGTTTGGTTGATTGCTGCCGGAATTTTAATGCTGTAATCAAAACCTGTTGTAGAATCTCCTACCCCGGCGGCAATGCTTGTGTCGCAAAAAGCCAAACTCACATCATTTCCTATTGCCTCAACCCCTGCATCAACTAAACCTGAACCATTATACCACATATTCTCATGGTATCCCTTGAATTTGAAAGGGCTAACATTGTTTCCTAAAGATTTTGAAACAGCGTGAAACACGCAATAAATGGTGATGTCATTGGTTTTGGTGAAATCTTTTGAAACCAAAAAATTTCTTCGGCAATTTGAATCTAAATCTCTGTGAAATCGAACAGCAGCTTTTTGGTTAAAGTAAGGACTGTTTTGATAAAAAATCGGTCGGTTAGTATCCGTGACGGCAAAAACATCGTTGTTGCTTCCGCTCAAGTCTTTCCACAGTTTGAGTCGGTCACCGCTTGTTGCGGCAGTTTTTTGTGTGGTGTCAGTGAATGCTCTTTGGTCAGCATCAAGCCACAACTTCAAAGCAGATTTCCCATCTGTTGAACCAATTCCTCCCGGGCCGTTTTGTGAGAAAGAAAATTGAATTAAGAAAAAGAAGATGATTCTAAAACTGTTTAATCCAAAACCTTTCACACTCAACTTACTTCTCATTTTTTTATGGCAATACATCATTTTGTTTTTCCTTAGCCTTTAATCCAAAAGATTTTGGTTCGTTTTCAACTAACATAAGCAAATTACAAACGTATCTCAAAAAAGTAAATTTTATTTGTAATATTGTCGCAAACAATGACCTATCGAAAGACCTGATTTATTAAATCAAGATGAGATTCTATTTATTTTTTGTTCTTGTTGCTCAATTTCCTTTTGTCATTTTGAATGCACAAGATAACATTTCTGAATCTTTCATTTTGAGCAGCCGGAATTTATCTTTTCACAATCCTTCTTTGTTGAGCAGAAACAGTGATATTGCAGGAAACATCGCTTATCGCTCATTTTTGGGCAATTTTTCTGTGATAAGAACTTATTTTGCAGATGTGGACTATTCTATTGTGAAGCCCAAAAAAGGAACAAGAGGTCGAATGAGGCAAGCGATAGGTTTGGGTCTTTACAATGATCGAGAAGGTGAATTTTTTTCCAAAGTCAGACTTATAGCAAAATATGCCATTCATGTTCCATTAACTCGAGAAATTTTTTTTTCCGGTGGGGCGATGTTTCATTTAATCAATTACAACTTTAATGTTTCAAGTGGTGGAGCCTCAGGTTCGGCTTGGACTTGGTCTCCGGGAATCGGTTTGTCGTTGTTTTCTGAAAACTTCTGTTTAGGAGCATCATTTAATGACCTGAACAGTCCCAAAATAGCACCTGTTGCCTTCGAATTTTCAATTCCCAGATATGCCATGTTTTATGGTGAAAAAAAATTTTCCCTCAGTTATCAAATCAACCTAAAAACCGCAGCTAGATATTCCTTAAATTCCCAAATCAGGAATGGAGGATTTTTTGAATTAGGAATGGATCTTCCTCAAAACTTTTATGTTTCTGCCTTATATTACAACCTGAGAGGCTATGGAGCTTCAGTGGCTTTGAACAAAGTAAGGGTAAACAACGCACTTGCTGATATTTCCATTGCTTATCTTGCCCCCGGAAAGGATGTTGTTCCTGCGGTTTCTGAATATGAAATCAATTTTCGGTTTTATTTAAAAAACGAGTGAGAACGAAAATTTCGGGATAAACATTTGGGGTGATTCATTCCTAAAAGCCGACATTTTTCAACCAACTGTTTACTTTCATTGACGTATGTTTGTAAATGGGTATGTCGGCAATTAATCAGAGCAAACAAGTGGTAGAAGCCATTTTGAGTGGTCAAAACACTAAGGCTTTGAATTATTTATACAAATCTTCACTTCCCCAAATCATCAAATATGTGTGCATGAACAAGGGAAGCGAAGATGAGGCAAAAGACATTTTTCAGGATGCTGTTGTTTCACTCTTCACCACTGTGAAGTTGGGAAAATATGACATTGAGAAAGATGTGAATGGTTTCTTGTTCTTTGTTTCAAGAAACTTATGGATAAATTATGTGAAGAAAAGAAACAGACAAGTAGAGCTTCAAAATCTCAACCACACTTTGAAAGAAGAAAGTCATTTGGCGGTCATTATTGATGAAGAAAAAAAGGAAATGATAGAATTGTTGTTCTCAAAACTAGGGGATAGATGCAAACAAATCTTGAATCTTGTCATTTATGAGGGACTTTCAATGAAAGAGGTGGCCATGAAAATGAATTTTGCAAGTGAAGATGTTGCCAAATCTACTCACTATCGCTGCAAACAAAAAATGATTGAGTTGGTGGCTAATAACGAACATACCAAAAGACTATTTAAAGACTATGGAAAAGACAATTGAGTTTTTAGAAAAGTTTGACAAGCTTCGAGAAGGGACTTTAAGTGGTGCTGAAAAAATTGCCCTTGAAGCTCAATTAGCCTCTGATGAAGAATTAAAAAACTTGTTTGAACAATCGGAAATTGTTAATCAGATAATCATAGCTTCAGAAGCTTCAAAAATTAAAGAACAAATCAAAAAAGACCTTTCAAAGCCAAAATTTCAAGCCGGATGGTGGGCAGTGGGTGGTATATTTCTGTTCTCCGCCATTGGCATTGTAGCAATTGTTAAGCATTCAAACAACACAGCTAAGCCATTGGCTATCAGTGAAAATACTGATTCTCAAAACACAACCTATACCCAAATTTATGAAAAAAACATTGACGAAAACGTTCAGCATATCAAGACTGAAAAACCGCAAATCGTTGACAATCAGAAATCCCCCTCAAAACCTAATGAAACAGAACCTAAAAAGAAAGAGGTTGAAATCATCCAAGAGTCAACAATTAGCAAAGATTTTGTCAATGATTCTAATCTGAAAGGAAAAGAAAATTTCCAAACAAAGCTTGATTCAAAAGAAGAAGTTTCTTTAACAAGTTCATCGTCCAAAGCCATCACTAAACCCATTGATCCATGCGCTGATTTCAAGGGCGATGTGGAATTTGAAACAGTACCAAGTTGCAAAGGAAAGTCAACCGGTGAAGTGATATTTAATCTGAACTCAGTGAAAAGCGGAAAGAAACCTTATGTGTTCACGGTGAATGGATTAAGTTCCTCTTCCAAAATCACATCTTTAGCTTCAAATGAATACTTATTAATCGTTAAAGACGCTAACGGTTGCTCTGTTGAAAGCCCCAAGAAGGTGTTGATTGGTGAAAAAAATTGCGTAGAGAGAAAAGATTTTGTTTTCAATTTGAACTATGATGCAATATGGCAATTGAACGCAAATGAAGCTTTGAAAGCATCAACTTTAGTTATTTCTGATGCTAACGGAAGAGTTGTTCTCAGAAAAACCATTGAAGATAATTTAATTGAGTGGAATGGTGAGAGCAACACAGGGCAACAAATTCTATCCGGAAATTATTTTTATGTCTTGACTTATCAAGAAGGAAGCATAACTCAAGGAACCATAACTTTAGTGAAATAAATCAAAATTAAGCATTAGCACATTGATTGTTAATGCTTATTTCACAAACACTCATTTGCTTTGTGGTTTATTTCCAATTACGATGCAATGTCGTTTAGTTAAGACCTGACAGGTTTTGGTTACAATTGTACAACCTATTTTTTCGACAAACCTTTCATGTCTTTATCCCTTAACTAAACGACATTAAATCACGATGATTATACCCTTTTCTCAAACCTTAAACTTTTCCTCCTCTCAGTTCTAGCAAAGCTACACTTTCGCAATGATGAGTTTGAGGAAACATATCAACCGGCACCACTCTTTTTAACCCATATTTTGAAACCAACATTTGCAAGTCCCTAGCCTGTGTTGCCGGGTTGCAACTCACATAAACCACTTTTTGTGGTGACATTTCTAAAATTCTCTCCACCACCTCTTTGTCCATTCCCGCTCTCGGAGGGTCAGTAATCACGATGTCAGGCTTTCCGTTTTGTGCTACAAACTCAGCATTCAACACCTTTTTCATGTCTCCAGCAAAAAAAACAGTATTTTCAATGCCGTTGATTTTTGAATTTACTTTCGCATCTTCTATGGCTTGTTCCACATATTCAACACCCACCACTTTTTGGGCATTTTTAGCTACGAAATTCGCAATCGTTCCCGCGCCTGTGTAAAGGTCATAAACCACATCACCCGGTTGGATATCAGCCATTTCTTTTGCCAAAGAATATAATTTGAAAGCCTGAGCTGAATTCGTTTGGTAAAAAGTTTTAGGCCCTATCCTAAATTCCAAATCACCCATTTTTTCGCTTAAAAAAGCCTTTCCATGCCAAAGTTTCAAGGGCAAATCACTGAAAGTTTCATTCCCTTTTTGGTTCACCACCAAATATAAACAGCTGATTTGAGAAAAATTCGATTTCAGTTCATCCATCAAAAAATTCACTTTCTCTTCTTCAAAATCAAACACCTGCAGAATCACCATCCATTCACCCAAATTTGAATTCCTCAAAATCAGGTTTCTCAACACCCCTTTCTTTTGGTTCATGTCGAAAAAAGAAATTTCATGTTGTTGAGCTTTCAACTTCACAAATTCCCTGATTTGGTTTGAGATGTCATCTTGCAAA
>JBDNDT010000018.1:0-13458 GCA_046718985.1 Cytophagales bacterium | reverse complement strand
AAATATTGCGTAGGATTCAGACATTAAGGAAAAATAACTAAGCGAATCGGTAATATTCAAGACTAATTCCAATATTATTAAGCTTGGGGTAATCTATTTAATATTTCATCACAAACACATGAATTTTTCTCTTTTTAATTGATTTTCAACATCCTGCAAACAACATTTCATGTATTTCAAAATTTAAGATGTTCAATAACTAAATTTAAGATATTTTTTCAGAACACCCTTTCAAATTTTCAGTTACACTTAAAATTCCTATTTTTGACCGTCAATTTTCTTAAATGAACAAAAACACAGTAGAAGAAATCCAAAAACCAATCGCAAATGAGATGATGCTTTTTGAAGACAAATTCAAAGCATCGATGAAAAGTGATGTGTTTCTTCTTGATAAAATCACCAATTACATTGTTAAAAGAAAGGGAAAGCAAATCAGACCGATGTTTGTTTTTCTGTTTGCAAAAATGCTTGGGAATGTTGAAGATAAAACATTCAGGGGTGCAATCTTAATTGAACTTTTGCACACAGCAACACTCGTGCATGATGATGTGGTGGATGAATCTGATTACAGAAGAGGATTTTTTTCATTAAATGCCCTTTGGAAAAATAAAATTCCGGTTTTAGTGGGTGATTTTTTGCTGGCTAGAGGACTTCTGTTGGCTGTTGAAAACACTGATTTTGACCTTTTGAAGATTGTTTCAAAAGCGGTGAAATTGATGAGCGAAGGGGAATTATTGCAAATTGAAAAAGCAAGAAGATTAGACATCACAGAAGAAGTTTATTTTGAAATTATCAAAAACAAAACAGCTTCTTTGATTTCATCTTGTTGCTCAGTGGGTGCCGCATCCATCACAAACGACACTGAAATCATTCAAAAAGCATTGCTATTTGGCGAAAAAGTAGGGATTGCTTTTCAAATAAAAGATGATTTGTTTGATTATGGAAATGATGACATTGGAAAACCTTTGGGCATTGACATCAAAGAAAAGAAAATGACTTTACCCTTGATTTATGCATTGAACAAAGCTACATGGCTTGAAAAGAAAAAAATTATTTATATCGTCAAATATCAAAGCCACAAGAAAAGCAAAGTGGAGGAGGTGATTAATTTTGTTAAAAAAAGCGGTGGAATTGAACACACCGAAAAAGTGATGAAAAAATATACACAAGAGGCTATGGAAATCTTACATCAATTTGAGGAAAACGAAGCAAGAAATGCACTGGAATTGTTGGTCAAATTCACTGTTGAAAGAAAAAAATAAGTAACGAACATATCAAAAATCACATTCCAAGTTAATTGCAAAAGATTTGAATTCATGTTAATTTGAAAAATTGTTTTACATTTGGTCGAAATTTTAAAAGCTTTATAGCTGCTTGAGATGCGCGAAGTTGCGAAAATCAAAGAAATCCTTTCTTCCCCCAAAAAAATTGCCATAATCACTCATCACAAACCTGATGCTGATGCACTGGGTTCTTCGATTGGGCTTTCGCTTTTTTTAAAAAAGTTAGGTCACCAAACCCATGTGGTTACCCCATCAGATTATCCAAAGTTTCTCACTTGGATGCCTGAAAATGAATTGGTTTTGGCTTTTTCAGAACATTCAGCAAAAGAGTGTGAAAACACTTTAAAAAATGCTGAGTTAATATTTTGTTTAGATTTCAATGACCCCAAAAGAGTCAACGACCTCGAAGATGCTTTAACTTCTTCAAAAGCCCAAAAAATCTTAGTTGACCATCATCTGGAACCTGTTAATTTTGCTGACATCTACTATCAAGACTCAAGTTCTGCCGCCACATGTGAACTCATTTATGAAATGATTGATGAAATGGGCTTCAAAAATTTGATTGATATCGGTATTGGTGAATGCCTATATGCCGGAATCATGACAGACACAGGCTCTTTCAGATTCTCAAGCACTACTTACAAAGTTCATATCATTATTGCAGAATTGCTAAAAATCGGTGTCAACAACACAAAAGTACACCGACTCATTTATGACAATAACACAGAAAACAGGTTGAGATTTTTAGGATTTTCTTTGTATAACAAACTGGAAATACTCAGAGAATTTAAAACTGCTTTTTTTTGCATCACTGATGATGAACTCAAACAATTTAACTCTCAAACCGGAGACACAGAAGGTTTAGTCAATTATGCACTCTCATTGGAAGGCATTGTGATGGCGGTGGTGATGATCGAAAGAGACGATATGGTGAAAATATCTTTCAGGTCAGCAGGAAACTTTTCAGTAAGAGATTTTGCATTTAAACACTTTGAAGGAGGAGGACATAAAAACGCTTCCGGTGGCAAATCCTATGAATCATTAGAAGATACCAAGAAAAAATTGCTTAATTTGCTACCACTTTATAAAAATGAACTCAATAACACCACAGAAAACAATTAAAATAATGAAAATTTTCAGAATCAATTTTTTGATATTCAGCGCATTGCTTTTTTTAATGAACTCTTGTTCAGGTCAATCCGGTTTGAAAGAAACCGAGTCAGGCTTGAAATATATCTTGCATAAAGACCAACCCGGTGAAACGGCAAAAATGAATGATATCATCACTTTCCATTTGAAAATATTCAATAGTAAAGATTCACTTCTGATGGATTCTTATGCAACAGGTGCACCACAAAAAGCTCAAGTGATGGAAGGAGCATTTAGAGGTTCTTATGAAGAAGGATGGTTGTTGATGTCAAAAGGCGACAGCATGACCATGTTTATTCAAAGTGATTCCATTTTCAAACAAGAACTCGAAGAGCAAAGACCTCCATTTTTCGAGAAAAAATCTTTAATCAGATTTGTGTTTAAAATGGAAGACGTGAAATCAGAGGCTGAATTCAAAAAAGAAATGGAACAAGCAGCAGCTAAGTTGAAAGAAGAACAACAAGTAGAGATTAAAAAATATTTAACTTCAAACAATTTGAAATCAACTGTTTTGGCTGATGGTTTACACTATGTGAGTAAAAAACCATCAAAGCTAAAAATTAAACCAAGCAAAGGAGACACAGTGAGTGTGCATTATACGGGTAAATTGATGGATGGAAAAGTGTTTGACAGTTCAGTTCAAAGAGGAACACCAATAGAATTTCCTTTGGGAATAGGTTACGTGATTCCAGGTTGGGATCAAGGAATTGCCAACATGATTGAAGGAGAGTCAGGTATGTTGTTAATCCCATCACATTTGGGTTATGGGCCTCAAGGTTCAGGACCTATTCCCGGCAATGCTATCTTGATTTTTGACGTTGAATTGGTCAAGGTTAAAAAACTTAAAAAATGATAGGCACGGTTTTTGAAGCTTGGTATTTGAGAAGTGTAAAAATGAATTTAATTTTGTTCACAAAACATCAAAACTTATGAAGAAAAACTTGTTATTCATTGCATTCTTGTCAATGTTCGCATTCAGTGCATTTTCACAAAGTGCTTCTAAGCCATTGCCGGCATCTGAGCATTACACCGGTGGACAAGATTCGCTTTATGCGTTCATCAACAGAAATTTGGTTTATCCACCAATGGCTAAAAGAAACAGAATTCAAGGTGAATGCATTGTAGATTTTCAAATTGATGAAAACGGCAAAGTGCAGAATGCCAAAGTTGTCAAAAACATTGGAGGTGGTTGTGGTGAGGAAGCGATGAGAGTTGTTCAAATGATCAAATTCAACGCTCCGGGCTATAAACTCAACACTTCAATACCGGTTTACTTCAAAATAAAATAATCCCATTGATGAATTTAAAAGAAATCGCTTCAGTTTCAGGAAAATCAGGTCTGTTCAAGATATTGAAACCGACTAGAAACGGAGTAATATTAGAAACAATTGACAGTCAAAAAACTAAACATGTAGCAGGTGCTTCAAGCAAAGTTTCGATTTTGAGTGAGATTTCGATTTACACAACTGGCAAAGAAGGCAATAAGCCTTTGGAACAGGTGATGTTGAGTCTTCATAAAAAATCAAACGGAAAACTAAGTTTAGATCCGAAAACTGCATCAAACGAGGAAATGAAAGCTTTGATGCTAGAGATTTTGCCTGATTATGACGCTGAAAAAGTGTATGTTTCAGATATTAAAAAATTGATTTCTTGGTATTTGATTTTGGTTTCCTGTTGTCCTGAGCTTTTCAAAGAAGAAGAAAAGAAAGAAGTCTTGGCTGAAAATAAAGAAGATGCAAAAGAAACTGATTCAGTTGAGGCAAGTTCAAAGCCAACAAAAGCTAAGGTAGCAAAAGAACCAAAATCTGTTGCAACTGCAAAACAACCGACAAAAGTTGCCAAACAAAACACTAATACTAAAAACGTAGCGGCAAAAAGCTTACCATCGAAAAGAGGGAGTTGAGTTGTTGCTTGATTAATTAAAAGGCATCATTTGATGCCTTTTTTTTTGATGTTTAATTTCAATTTCGAATTTTGATGACCTACCTTTTTTGAAATGAAGTTTTATATTGAAGAATTTTCACTGTTAAATCAAAAATAACATTCTTAAAATCATGACCTATAAAGTTCCATTGCACAACAATCACATTGAGTTAGGGGCAAAAATGATTCAATTTGCCGGTTTCGAAATGCCTGTCAGATATTCTTCAGACCTTGAAGAACATCATGCTGTCAGAAATGCAGCAGGATTGTTTGACGTTTCGCACATGGGAGAATTTTGGGTGAAAGGAGATGGGGCTTTGGCGTTTTTGCAAAAAATGACCACCAATGATGTATCGAAACTGAATGACAATCAAATTCAATATTCATGTTTGATGAACGAGAGTGGGGGAGTAGTGGATGATTTGCTTATTTATCGTTTTTCGAATCAAAAGTTCATGTTGGTAGTGAATGCTTCAAGAATTGAAAGAGATTGGGAGCATATTTGTTCATATAAGCCCTCAGATGTCACATTGGAAAATGTTTCTGATAAGCTTTGCTTGTTTGCATTGCAAGGGCCGAAGTCAGATGAAATCATCTCAAAATGGTCTGGAATTGATTTTTCAGGCTTAAAATATTATGAGTTTAATGAAAGTTTAAGCGTTTCCGGAAATCAAATTATCGTATCAGCAACCGGTTACACCGGGGAAAGAGGTTTTGAGCTTTATATTCCAAATGAACTGGCTGAAAATGTTTGGAAAGAGTTGATGAATGTGGGTAAAGAATTGGGTTTGCAACCGATTGGATTAGGGGCTAGGGACACATTGAGGCTTGAAATGGGATATTGCTTATATGGGCATGAGCTGGATGAACACATTTCTCCAATCTCAAGTGGACTGAGTTGGGTGGTTTCAAAAAACAAAAGTTTTTTATCATCAGAAACTGTTTTATTGCAAAAGGCTCAAGGCACTGATGTGAAACTAGTTGCGGTAGAAATGCTGGAAAAGTCTATTCCAAGAGCAGGTTATTCCATTTGTGATGAAAATGGCACCGAGATTGGAAAAGTGACCTCCGGAACAATGTCTCCAACGTTGGGTGTGGGCATTGCGATGGGCTTCATTGATTCAAGATATCATCACGCTGAAAACCTTGTTTGGATTTCAGTTAGAGAAAAACTTTTCAAAGGGAAATTAGTGAAAACACCTTTTGTTAAAAACACGAGTTTGAGAAAATGATTTGAATGATGTGTTTTGTATGTTAGACTCAATGAATGAAAAATATCAAATTTTGATTTAAAATTGACTGAGTCGCAACAGTGATTGAGGGGTTTGTTTGAGCTCCTTTTTTGAGTAGCGTAGCGGAACAAAAAAGAGCGAGCCCCGAAAGCACGGCCGCCCCTCAGGCGGGTTGCCCAAAAATAAAAATGTTATCAAAGCCTAAAATCAAGTCCTAAAAGATACAAAGGACCGATTGTGTCAGTTCCGAAAGATTCTCTAGAAGTAGCGTTACCCAAGTTTTTTAAATTGGTGAAGATTTCTAAGTAATTACTCAATTTGTATGCCAGCTTCAAATTGATGATGACCTTGCTGCTGATGTTGTTGATGGAGACATTTCTGGGTAAGTCAGGGTCTGTTTGAAGCAATTGTTGGGTAGTTTGGAGAGTGTTTGTGAGGCGATGACGGTCAAAAAAATAGCCATTCGAGCTAATGCTTAATTTTTTGGTGATTCGACCAAACATATAGATTCCACCCCAAAATTCAGGACTTGCTTCGTTTTTGATGTTTTGTTTGTTCAAAAGATTCTTGGTTGGATTTGATGATGATTTTATTTGATACTCTGAGGTGTTGTTCAATGTACTGTTTTGAAAGGTGAAATGTGTTCTGAATGTGATTCTTTTGTTTAAAAAATACCCGTTTATCGCTATCGTTGCTCCATATTGCACCAACTCATCCGGCAGATTTTGAAATTGTTGTTTCAAATTAGGTCCGAATTGATTGAAGAATAAAGAATCTCTAACTGAGGCTTGAAAGTTGGTCATGGAGTTTTTAAAAACCACAAAATCAACATTTATTGCATTGACAATTTGGTGTTTATAACCCAATTCCAAACTATTATTAACTGTGTTCTCAAGATTTAGATTTCCTCTGTTGGATCTGGTTCCTCCTGCTATTGTGATGTTAATGAATGATGGAACAATGAACAAACCTGCATAAGCGCGACTGATTCCGGCTCTAAAGTGATGGTTTTTTGAAGGTAAATAATTGATGATGAAATTGTAAGAGGGTAGAGATTTATCACTTATGTTGAAACGGTCTAACCTCATTGATCCAATCAATCGAATCTTTTTAGTCATATATTCAGATTTCAAAAACCCGGAAAAATTCTCGATTTTTGCACTGTTGTTGAAAGCGCCTAATCTGTTGACATTAATGGTATATTTTCGGTCGTCAATGATTGCTGAGTTATAAAAAACACCCGTTTTTATGTTTATATTTTTGTGGGGTTTGAAATTGTAATCTAAATGAAGATCAGTGTTGATGAAGTCATGATTGTAATATTCAAAAGCACCTAAAATGTTTTGTCTTCCTCTGAGATTAGAAAGTTGATAATAGAAGTTTTTGAAGACACCATTGAGGTGTGCGAAATAACTTTCTCCTGAGAAGGGGGTAAGGGTGTTTCCTACATAATATTGATTCATGAAGTTGTTGTTGTTGAAACCAAATGAGAGATTAGCATTTAAATCTTCTTTTTTATAAAAGTTCAAGCCGGTTAATGCTGATTTTTTTCTGAGAGCTAATTTGGGTTCAGGGAAATATAAATTAGCTCTTGAGGTGATTCTTGGGTTGCTTAATTCTGCCACAGAGTTTACGAAAATGTCTTTTGAATCGTCATAAAATGTGGCTTCATAACGATTTCTTCTTTGACTGGAAAGTCCAAATTCAATGCTTAGGTTTTGGTTGATTTTTTGGCTGAAGTGCACGGTTCCCATGTCAGTGTTGCTACCCAAATGAAAAGTTGAATAGCACTTTGTTTCTTGTTCTTTGTTTAATTTTTTGGTAATAATATTGATGACACCATTCACAGCATTTGGACCATAGAGTGCAGCATTAGGGCCATAAGCGACTTCGATTTTTTCAACATCATTTAATTCAATAGGTAAGTTTGGCCAAAATACACCACCTTCAAAGTAGCTGAATACTATTCTGTTATCTATCATCAGTAAAAGTGATTTAGAGGTCATTGAGGTTTGATATCGAGGCAAACCATAACCGGCATCTCTGATGCAAACATCAAAATTACCATTGCTGATTTCTCTCACCATCAATGCGGGGCAAAGCCTCAATGCTTCAGGGATGGTTAAAAAACCATGTTGATGAATTTCATTTTCTGTTATCAAACAAGATGATATTGGAGTGTTAAAAAGTGTTTCATCCTTTCTTGAAGCTGTATAAACTTTCATAGACATCAAATCTTCAAGACTGTATTCAAACTTTTCTATTGACAAAACACTATCTCCTGAAACAGTAATTGTGTCAAACTGAGCGATTGAAAGATGTGAAATAAATAATATTAAAGCGAAAAAATATAACCGCATGGTTTCTCCGGTTTAGAAAATACTGATGAGTTAACTAATACTTATTTTATATACGGCTGATGTATGATTTTAGATTTATTAGAGAAAAATAAAATTATCCGATATAAAGTGTATTTTAATAAAAGTCTAGTTATCAAAACTATACAATGCTATTAAAATTCAAACCTTTCTCAATTGAATGTTTGGCTAATTAAAGATTATGTGTAATAAATAATGCTTTTGTTAATAATTAAACAGTATAATTTAACAGCAAACTTAGTTATTACATTAGGTTTTTGGATTCATAATCTGTAGGATTTTGATGATTCGTTGATTGTCAATCTTATATTTGAACTCATAATTAACCAAAATGAAAAGAATATTAATCGTCAATGGCTCATTGAGAGGAATTGATGGAAACTCATTTCAAATTGCACAAAAAGCAAAAAAAATGATAGAAGAACATTCAGATTTTGAGTCTTTAGTATTGAATTTGGCAGAGACTCAAGACTGGAGTTTTGATCCTTTAGCATTTTTAGAAAATTATGATGCTTTTTTGGTGGTTACCGGAACTTATTGGTCAAACATAGGTTCTCTTCTTCAAAGATTTGCGGAGATATGTACATCTCTTGAAAACAGCAAATCTTTTTTTGGGAAGCCATTTGCATCAGTAGTGACTATGGATTCGGTAGGTGGCTTGCAAGTTTTGGGTCAGATTCAGCTTATTTTTTCAGGTTTAGGATGTTGGATGCCACCATGTTCACAAATGGCAATTTCTAGGGTAAGTGAGCAATTGGTTGCAAAAAGTGAAGAAGATAATATAGATGTTTGGAGACTTGATGATTTGAAAATTGTTGTAGAAAATCTGTTGAAAGCTACAAGTATAAGTGTGAAATGGTCGGTTTGGGAAATTGAACAATTGTTTGTTAAAACTGAAAACTTAAATAATCATAATAAGT
Source organism: Cytophagales bacterium (assembly GCA_046718985.1). Taxonomy (GTDB): domain Bacteria; phylum Bacteroidota; class Bacteroidia; order Cytophagales; family UBA9547; genus JBDNDT01. The sequence continues at coordinate 4,573 of JBDNDT010000018.1, read as the reverse complement.
TGTTATCCAACAATATAAGATTTATCAATTAAAGTTATTTTTAATTTATTTTAACCGTCAATCCATTTAGGTTTGACATATCTAAAACAGAAATCAAGAGTTTGAATTTTTGTTCATTGAACTCAAAATCAGATCATGAGATTTTGTGTGAATGTAGCATTGTTTGAGGATTTAATATTTTTAAGTAACAGATTGACAAGTGTATAAACCACTTTAATTACAAATTACTTTAATTATAAAACTGAGTTTTTATTTTTTAAAATTTGCATTTTACCAAATACAATAACTTTAGAATTTAAGATACAGCATAAAATTATCCAATCTAAAAAGTTGAGATAGATTTAACAAAAAACTTGGCCATCACTATTTAAATACTATTTCTTGTTTTCATGCTAATTTGTATAAATTTGCGACTCAAAGTGACGTAGATGGCGAAGACTTTATTCGATAAGATTTGGGATGCACATGTGGTGCACAACCAAGAAGGATTTCCGGATGTGTTGTATATCAACACTCATTTTATACATGAAGTGACTAGTCCACAAGCATTTGATGGATTAAGAAAAAGAAATCTACCGGTTTTCAGAACCAATAAAACAAGAGCTACAGCAGATCATAACGTTCCTACTAAGGATCAACATTTACCCATAAAAGAAGCCCTATCTAGGCATCAGGTCGAAATGTTGACCAAAAATACAAAAGAATTTGGTGTTGAATTGTATGGTTTAGGACATCAATATCAAGGAATTGTTCATGTGATTGGTCCTGAATTAGGCATCACAGTGCCGGGAATGACCATCGTTTGTGGTGATTCTCACACATCCACACATGGTGCATTTGGATGTATAGCTTTCGGAATCGGCACATCAGAAGTAGAAATGGTGCTGGCAACGCAGTGCATCTTGCAATACAAACCCAAAACCATGAAAATTGAAATTAATGGCAAATTGGGAAAAGGAGTTACTTCAAAAGATATCATTTTATATATCATTTCTCAAATCAGTGCTGCCGGAGCGAATGGGTATGCCGTTGAGTTTTCCGGCGATACCATTAAAAGACTTTCTATGGAAGCAAGAATGACCATTTGCAATATGTCCATTGAAATGGGAGGCAGATGCGGAATGATTGCTCCCGATCAAACAACATTTGATTATGTGAAGGGTAGAGAATTTGCACCGAAAGGAGAAGATTGGGACAAAGCTGTTGCTTATTGGAAAACATTGTTTTCTGATGAAGATGCAAAATTTGATAAAGTATATCAATTCAAGGCAGAGGACATAGAACCTTGGATCACTTATGGCACAAATCCGGGAATGGGCATCGGTGTTACCCAAAACATGCCTTCTGTGAACGCAATTCCTGAAAATGAAAGGAAATCGTTTTCAAAGGCAATGCAATACATGGGTATGAATGATGGCGAAAAAATCCTTGGGAAAAAAATAGATTATGTGTTCATTGGCAGTTGCACCAACTCAAGAATTGAAGACTTGAGAATGGTGGCTGAGTTTGTGAAAGGAAAAAAGAAAGCCGATGATGTTGAAGTTTGGATAATTCCGGGATCAAAACAAGTAGAGAAACAAGCTATAAAGGAAGGTCTCGACAAAGTGTTTGAGGAAGCAGGATTTGATTTGAGAGAGCCGGGCTGTTCTGCATGTTTGGGCATGAACGAAGACAAAGTTCCTGCTGGAAAATATTGTGTTTCTACAAGTAACAGAAATTTTGAGGGTCGTCAAGGTCCCGGTGCAAGAACATTTTTAGCAAGTCCTCTCACAGCAGCTTATGCAGCCTTGACCGGAAAAGTAGGTGATGTGAGAGAAGTGATTTAATACAATAAAATAACCGTTTTTTCGTATTTTGATAAACTAAATTTTTGAAAACTGAATGAAGACTTTTAAAAAATGCCTGAAAGAAACATTGTGGGTTTTTGTTTCTATTGCTGTTTTTTCATGCAAAAATCCCCAACAGTCGAACTCAAGCTCCACCAAACAACCAAAACAAGAACCTTGGGTGTTGCAAGTGGATGACCAAAAGGTTTCAGTAGATGATTTCAAATATGTTTACAGCAAAAACAATTCAGGAAATGAAGATGCCTTCACCGAAAAGAGCTTAAATGACTACATGTCACTTTATCAAAATTTCAGGTTAAAAGTGAGGGAAGCAGAAAAATTAGGTATGGACACCACAAGCTCTTTCAAAAATGAGCTTGATGGTTATAGAAAACAATTAGCTCAGCCTTATTTAAAAGAAAAAGGTGTCACAGAAAGGTTGATTAAAGAAGCCTATGATAGAATGAAACAAGAAGTGAATGCCTCACATATCTTGTTGAACTTAGCTGAGGATGCCGAACCAAAAGACACTTTGGCGATTTACAACAAAATCATGGAGTTGAGGAAAAGAGTTTTGGCAGGTGAAAAATTTGAAGAGTTAGCCAAAATTTATTCAGAAGATCCATCTGCGAAAGTGAACGGCGGAAATTTAGGATATTTCACCTCGCTTCAAATGGTATATCCTTTTGAAAATGCAGCCTTTAACACCAAAGTGGGAGAAGTTTCCATGCCTGTGAGAACTCGATTTGGATACCATATTTTAAAAGTAAATGACAAGAGACCTTCCCAAGGGCAAGTGAGAGTAGCGCATATCATGGTTCGTTACAATGCAGAAGATGAAGATGATATGAAAGATGCTGAAAAAAAAGCATTGGAAATTTATGAAAAACTCAATAAAGGTGAAAAGTGGGATGATTTATGTGCTCAATTTTCAGACCATGTTCAGACCAAAAACACCGGAGGAGTTTTGAATTGGTTCGGAACCGGCAATTTTATGCCTGAATTTGAAAATGCCGCATTCGGTTTAAAAAATCAAGGAGATATCTCAAAACCCGTGAAAACTGTTTACGGATGGCATATCATCAAGTTATTGGAGAAAAAAGAATTAGAACCCTTCGAAGCCTTAGAGCAAACCATTAAAAACAAAGTAACAAGAGATTCTAGGTCAGACTTGAACAAGGTATATTTTCTTCAAAGAATCAAAAAAGAGAACAATTTAATAGAAAATGCAAAGTCTAAAGAATGGGCTACTTCTAAGATAGATTCATCATTGGCAAAAGGTAAATGGAGTTATGATGAGAATCAGACCATGTTGTCTCAAACGCTGTTTTCTATTTCCGGAAAGCCTTACACGATAGGTAGTTTTTTCAGTTATGTGAAGTCAACACAAAGACCAAGAGGTGACAGAAGTACGGGTTTCTTGATGGAAGAAGCATACAAGTCTTTTCTTGAAAAATCATTAATGCAGTTTGAAGAAGAAAACTTAGAAAACAAATATATAGATTTCAAAATGTTGGTTAAGGAATACAGAGATGGAATATTGTTGTTCAATTTGATGGATGAAAAAGTCTGGACAAAAGCCATTCAAGACACTGCCGGATTGAGAAACTATTTTAACGAAAACAGAGAAAAATATAAGTGGGATGAAAGGACGGTTTCAACAGTTTACAATTGTGCAAACAAAGAAACATTTGAAAAACTAAAGCCATACTTGAAAATGAGTGCATATCCGGTAAACGATCCAAAGCCCTCTTCTTTTGAGTTTGAAAATAACAAATCAGCACTTAAAGAGGCAGATAAATCAGTGTTAGACGGGTTATTTAATACACTTTCAAAAGATAAAAATGCTTTAGCTGAAATCTCTTTGGGCCATGTGAAAGGTGAGAATAAAAGTATTATCAATGCTAGACAAAAATCAATTAAAACTTATCTCAAAGAGAAAAATGTGGACAGTACCCGTTTAATTTTCATTGACAATGGGTTTATATTGAAAAAAGCACCTGCAATTGTTGGGCTTAGGTATTATTCAAGGAATAAAAAAGCTTTGGAAAAACTATTCAATGTTGATAACGCCTTGAATCTTCAAGTAACTGACGGGAAATTCCAAAAAGGTGAAAATGAATTTGTTGATAAATCAGGCAGGGCAAAAGGAGAACATTTGTTGAATATCAATGAAAGGGTGATTTTGGTAATCACAACTGATGTGGAAGCCCCAAGAAACAAGAACCTAGAGGAGTGCAAAGGTGCTGTGATTTCTGATTATCAGAATTATTTGGAACAAGAGTGGTTGAAAGAATTGAAAACTAAATACAAGACCGAGGTAAACCAAGAAACCTTGAAAAGCCTCATCAAAAAATAATGACAATAAAGCATCTTTTAAAAAAGACATCTTGTGAGCCGATACTAAAGAGGCTATTCTTGGTGTCTTTTTTATCATTTTCAAGTTTGATACTGTTTTTTTGTGATAACAAATCAGAAGAGCGTAATGATAAAATACCAATTGCTCGTGCAAACAAGTCAGTTTTATATCTGCATGATATTGAAGATATTTTACCTGAGTATATTTCAAAAAATGACAGCATAGAAACGTTGAAAAGATTTGCGGAATCTTGGGCAAGCAAACAAGTGTTAACTGAATTGGCTATTGAAAAAATCAAGAAACCAAAGGAAGAAATAGAAAGAAAAGTAATGGATTACAGATATTCACTGTTGCTCAATGAATTTCAAAAACAATTTGTTGAAGATAA
>JBDNDT010000179.1:0-5787 GCA_046718985.1 Cytophagales bacterium | reverse complement strand
ATCGTGAGTATCACACACTGATTTCAATCGTTGATGAAACCACTTAGCGTCATTGACATCAATATAATGCGGGGTGAGGTCAATGCCACCCCCAAACCACCAATGCCCTGTGCTCATTTCGAAATATCTCACATTCATGTGAATGATGGGCACAAAAGGATTGAAAGGGTGCATCACCAATGAAACACCCGTTGCAAAAAATGTACTACCCACTTCAACTCCTAAAGAATATGCAACTTTATCAGGGGTCAAGCCTTCTACGGCTGAAAAACCAACTCCTCCTTTCTCTAAAATATTCCCATTGGTTGTGGTTCTTGTTCGGCCTCCTCCCCCACCCGGTCGTTCCCACAAATCTTCTTTAAAGACACATTTTCCATCAGATTCTTCCAATCCTTTTGTGATTCGTTCCTGAAGATCTTTGAAATAGATAACAATTTCTTGCTTATCCATCACTTCACTTTTCAGATTCAAGTTTGCCATATTTGTAAATCAATGTTTTGAAACTTTTCCCGTCTTCTGAAACTTTCCACTTTCCGTGCATTTGTCCATTTAAATAGACACCTTCTTTTGAAACAAAGCCCTCAGGAGCATGATATTTTGCAGGCCCTTGAAGCAAATCAGCTCTGAATGTCAAGACTTCTTTTGGTTTACCGTCATCATAAAAATAAGAACAAAGTCCATTTTTCTTTCCTGCTGGGTTATATATTTCATGAGCTATTAACAAACCTTGTTCGTTATACAACTTTCGTTCGCCATTCAATCTGTCGTTCAAATAATTTTCTGTGCATTTCAATTTTCCATTGTCATGATAATGTTTCCACAGTCCGGTTTTCATTTTGTCAGCAAATGTGAAATCACCGATTTTTGTTCCATTTTCATTAAAAACAACTACAGTTTTATCTTTTTCCTCATTTGAATAATTTATTTTTTCTTTCAATTTTCCATTTTCGTGAAAGACTTTGCAAACTCCTGATTTTTTTCCATTCACAAAATTGAGTTCCATTTTCAATTTTCCACTCTCAAAATACACTTTTGTTTGGCCATGTTGTTCACCTGAACGATATGTACCTTCCATAGATAGTTTTCCGGAAGGAAAATAATTTTTAAAATAACCTTCTGATTTTCCATTTTCGTTTACAGACTCTGTTTCTAAAATGCCGTTTGAATAATAAGTTTTGTAAAACCCATTTAATACTCCCTTTTTGTAGTTTTCTTCTGTTTTTTTCACACCATTAGGGTAATAAGTCAAGGTCAAACCATCGGGTTTATTGTCTTTAAACTCAGCAACAGATTTCAACACAGTTGTGGGATAAAACTCAAAAACTTTGCCTTGAATCATGCCATCCACAAACCTGGTTTTTGATTTTATGGTTCCCGTGTGATAAAAAGTGATGATAGTGTCTTGAAGTTTATCATCAACATAAACTGCTTTTTGGATAATTTTACCATCAGGTGCAAATCCAACGAAATCACCTTGTCTCAAGCCGTTTGAAAATTTGTATTTGGCTTTTATTTCACCTTTTGGGTAATAGTCTGTGTAAATACTGTCTTTTTTTCCATTCTTATAAAAACCTAAAGTTTCTAAAGGACCGCTTTCGTAATATTTTTTATATTCACCTTCGATTGTTGAGTCAGAATATGACCTGAAATAATAGACTTCTTTTAGTTTTGATTTGGTTGAATCATCATAAAAGGTTTTGATTTGAATGGGTTGTGCATAAGAAGCGAGATTGAGAAAGCAAAAAACGCCTAGGAATAACTTTAAAGCAATTATCATAGATTATGAGATTTTACTCATTTTTAGAATTGTCAAAAATAAGACCAAAGATTGAAATTGTTTGCATTTGTTTATAACAAACTGATTTCACATACTAACTAATCATAATTTCTTTTCGAACTATTGAGTGAATAAAACAGAATACTGTGATCAAATAAAACACAAAATTATTTCAACAACAGTTTTCTGATTTAATGGTTAATTTGCACAGAAATTCAACCAAATGCAATTAAAACACTTAATCGAACATAACAAAGCCATCAACTTGGTGGCAGCATGTGCAAAAGCCAATCAAATTCCTTGTTATGCGATTGGTGGCTTTGTTCGCGATTTATTATTGGATAGACCTTGCAAAGACTTAGACTTCGTGAGCATCGGTCACAACAGTGGCATTGAATTGGCAACAGCAGTTTCTCAAAAATTAGGTCTTGAAAACGAACTGACTGTTTATAAAAACTTTGGCACTGCACTCATCAAATTTGATGACTTTCATTTAGAATTTGTGGGTGCAAGAAAAGAGTCTTATCGGGCAGAATCCAGAAAACCAATTGTTGAAGATGGAACTCTTGAAGAAGACCAAAAAAGAAGAGATTTTACCATTAATGCCCTTTCAATCAGTTTGAACGTCACTGATTTTGGCGAATTATACGATCCCTTTGGAGGTGTTGAAGATTTGAAGAAAAAAATCATCAGAACACCGCTGGAGCCTGAAATAACTTACAGTGATGACCCATTGAGAATGATGCGAGCAATTCGTTTTGCAAGTCAGTTGGGTTTTGACATTGAACACGAAAGCTTTCTCGCAATCAAAAAAAAGGCTGAAAGAATTTCGATCATTTCTCAAGAAAGAATCACAGAAGAGCTGAATAAAATCATTCTTTCATCCAAACCCAGTTATGGTTTCAATTTTCTATTTCATTCTGGCTTGCTTGAAAAAATTTTCCCTGAAATGGTTGCTCTTCACGGAGTTGAAGTGATTGATGGAAAAGCTCACAAAGATAATTTTTATCACACCTTGAAAGTTTTGGACAATGTGGCAGAAAAAAGTGATGATTTATGGGTGAGATGGGCAGCTATTCTTCACGATATTGCCAAACCTAATACAAAAAGATTCCACCCAAAAGCAGGATGGACTTTTCATGGGCATGAAGATAAAGGTGCAAGGATGGTTCCTCACATTTTCAGAAGATTGAAACTGCCTATGGGTGAACCGATGAGATTTGTCCAAAACTTAGTCAAACTTCATTTGAGACCAATCGCACTCACCAAAGAAACCATCACCGATTCTGCTGTGAGAAGACTGTTGTTTGAAGCGGGAAATGATATAGATGGCTTAATGATTCTTTGCCGAGCAGACATCACTTCAAAAGATGGAAACAAAGTGAAGAAATATCTTCAAAATTTTGATTTGGTTGAAAAGAAAATGAATGAAGTGGAAGCCAATGACCAACTCAGAAATTGGCAACCTGCTTGCACAGGAGAAGACATCATGAAAGTATTTGATTTGAAACCCGGAAAAGATGTCGGCTTCATGAAAAACAGTTTAAGAGAGGCCATTTTAGACGGAAAAGTAAAAAATGAGTTCGAAGAAAGCATGGCTTTTTTAAAAACTTTGCGTGAAAAAATGAACGAACAAATAGAATAAAAGGACTGTTATCGATACATTCTCTTGCTTTAGAAATCAACTTTCGATGAAAGCTTTTTCATCGAAAGTTTAATTGTGCTGAAAAAACGAAATAACTTTTGCATGTGATGAAATAGTATATGTTTAAGATTATTCTTCTCATTTAGAAAAGCCATAGGAACGCGATGAAAAACCAAACTTTCTATTTGCTTTTGAATAGAAAATTGAAAAATGAAACGAAAACATCAAGAGCATTTCTTTTCTCAAGTATAAATCATTTAATTTGCATCATATAGAATGTGAATCTTCGGACTATGAAATTCAGCAAAGAACTGAAAGTTGGGGTTTTAGCAGTGGTTTCCTCAGTGATGCTTTACACCGGCATCAATTTTTTGAAAGGAATTGATTTTTTTTCAACAGCCAATCGCTATTATGTGATTTATGACAACATTGCAGGTCTGAATGTATCAAGCCCGGTCTTGGTGAGTGGATACACAGTTGGGAGAGTAGAAAGCATCAAACTTTTACCCAAAAAAGGTTATAAACTCTTTTTAACACTTCAAATTGACAAAAAATTAGAACTAAGCGATTCAACAGTTGCACTTCTTGTGGAAACAAGCCCCTTAGGAGACAAGGCCATTGAATTGAAAATAAAAGAAGGAAATCGAATATTAGCTAAAAATGATACCATCTTTTCCAAAACAGAGAAAGGAATGATAGCCTCTTTGAGCGACAAAATGGCTCCCATCATGAGCAACTTAGATGCTAGCATGGCAAAAATCAATAGCATATTGGCTTCAATTGATACATCTAAACTTAAAGCAAGTCAAGAAAACCTAACAGGTGCAACCGTACAAATGAAACAAATGATTGCTGAAAACAGGGTAAACTTGGGAAATACTACACGAAACGTTTCAAACCTAACAGCTAGTTTGATTGAAACTGAAAAAAACTTGAAACCTATGTTGCAAAAATTTAATTTAGTTGCTGACAGTTTAAGCAAGGCTCCAATAAAGCAAACTGTCACTAATGCGAATCTTGTGATGGTTCAAATGAATGATGTGATGACAAGATTGAACAAAGGAGAAGGAACTTTAGGGAAACTTTCTAAGAATGATTCATTGTACACTAATTTAAATAATTCTGCGAATAGTCTTGATAAATTACTTGAAGACCTAAGGCTTAGACCCAAAAGATATGTTCACTTTTCACTTTTCGGAAGAAAAAATAAAGAGAAAGAAAAAAAGTGAATGAAAATTAAATTGAATTGGCAAAATTCATGAATACTTTTCACAAGGTATTCGTAAATTGCTTTGAAGAATTTTAGCAGTTTATATTAAGTAGGTTGTAAAATTAACAGTGGTCATGAAAGAAAATCAAGAGGACGATTTAGAATTGAATGATGATGATTTATATGCCAACTTCGATGCTTTCAAGGCGTTGATTGATGTTGGGATTTCAAGGTCTGAAGCTTTAAAAAGAACCGGACTCACAGAACAAATTGTTAGAGACCTAGAAATTGAAGAAGAAGAAATGAACCTTCGTTCTGAGTTTGAAGAGAAATTTGACAAATTCGATGATGATGATGATGGATTTGGAGAAGAAAAATGGGATGACGATGAAGACAGTTGGGATGATGACGAGGGTGGCTTTGGAAACGATTACTATGATGAGGACTCTTATGGGAGTTCATATGACGAGTTTTGATTTTTGATACATTTTAGCTTATTTTGCGGATTGAACGGTTCGGAGACGAGCCGTTCTTTTTTTCTACATAACCCCACGATTAAGAATGAGTAAGTTATCATATTACACAGAGGAAGGCTTGAAAAAGCTAAAAGACGAACTTCATGAATTAAAAACTAAAGGACGTGCAGAAATGGCTCGTCAAATAGCAGAGGCTCGTGACAAAGGTGATTTAAGCGAAAACGCCGAATATGATGCTGCAAAGGACGCTCAAGGATTGCTAGAGCTTAAAATATCTAAGTTAGAAGATTTAATCGCTAATGCAAGGATTGTTGATGAATCTCTAGTTGACCTATCAAAGGTTTCCATTTTGTCAAAAGTTAAAATTAAGAATCTTGCCAACAAACAAGAAATGAATTACACACTTGTGGCAGAAGAAGAAGCTGATTTAAAACAAGGTAAAATCTCAGTAAAATCTCCCATAGGACAAGGTCTTCTAGGGAAGAAAGTAGGAGAAATTGCTGAAATGAAAGTTCCGGCCGGTGTCTTAAAATTTGAAATTCTTGAAATTAACAGATAACAAAAATGCCTTCCATTTTTTCCCGAATCGTTAACGGTGAAATTCCATGCCACAAAGTGGCTGAGAATGAATCTTGTCTTGCTTTTTTAGATATCAATCCATTAAAAAAAGGTCATACAT
>JBDNDT010000178.1:0-5801 GCA_046718985.1 Cytophagales bacterium | reverse complement strand
AACTCACTCTTGTCGGATATTTTTTTGATTGAGAAGTTATTGGGCAAACCACGACTGTTGCCAAGTGTTTATTCATTTCATTAGGTGAAACGATGAGGCATGGTCGTTTTTTCTTGATTTCACTCCCTATTGTTGGTTCTAAATTGACAACCACAATTTCGTACTGCAAAAAAGTAGTCATTTTTAATCCCAATTTTCATTTTCAAACACGCTGTCAATAAGCAATTTATCGTCTCCGTTGCGGTGCATTTCTTCAAAGGCTTCTTCCCAATTTTTTCTGGGTTCAGCGATAGGTTTTATCACAATATAACCATTCTCCAAAACAAGTTCTACTTTATCGGTGATTTGGTACTTGTCTAAAAGGGTTTTGCTTAGTCTAATTCCCTTTGAGTTTCCCACTTGAATTACTGAAACTTGAATATTCATCAGACTTTAAATTATTGTATTTACAACGTAATTACTTAATATTTGGTTTCAATTTCTCGATTTTTCTTTATGGTGTGGCACAACTAGCTATTTTGTGTTGTTTTCTTTTCCCAAATCTCAAAATCATGATCGTATTCATCTGTTTCACTCTTAAAAATTGTTTCTTTTGATGTCAATATCCAATCATTTGTGTTTAAATTCTCAAAAAATGCATCTCCTTTCAAAAACGCATTCACCCTTGTGAAATAAACTTTATTCCACAAATGTCTAGTTTGCTCATATATTTGAGCGCCACCAATCACAAAAAGTTCGGTCTCTCCTGACTTTTGACTCAACTCTAGGGCTTCTTCAACAGATTTGAAATAAATTAAATCTGTTTGGTTTTCGTAATGATTTCTTGAAACAACCAGATTTACCCGATTGGGTAATGGTTTCCCTATTGATTCATAGGTCTTTCTGCCCATCAACACATGGTGATTGGTGGTCAATGTTTTAAACCTTTTCAAATCTGTTTTTAGTTTCCACAACAGTTGATTGTCTTTTCCAATCACTCCATTGTTATCTGCAGCCACTATAGCTGAAATTATCATAAAGCCTTATATCCGTTCAAAAACTCTTCAATTTTCATTTTTTTCTTGTTTTCAGGTTGAATTTCCAATATGGACAAATAGTGGTCTTCACATTTCAATGCCAAAAACTTTTTTCCATCTGAAATTACGGGCTCATCACCTTCAATTTCATTTAGCACTTTTGCGTCATAAACCTTATAAGATTTTTCATTCCAATTCAAAATTGCACCAGGATAAGGTGCTAGCCCCCTGATTTTATTTCTAACTTGATTGGCTTTTAGGTTAATATCTAACACACAATCAGGTTTGAAAATTTTAGGAGCATGATGGATGTTGAGCAAGTCAATGCTTTTTTGAGGTGTGGTTTTGACAATTCCTTTATCAATGTCATGAACTGTTTTTTCTACCAAAATGGCGCCGATAGTCATCAAACGATCGTGCAAAGTTCCGGCATTGTCTGATTCATGAATGGGGGTTTTTGATTGGTAAATCAAATCGCCGGTGTCAATTTCATGTTGAAGGAAAAAAGTAGTCACCCCTGTTTCTTTCTCACCATTGATAATAGCCCAGTTGATGGGAGCTGCACCCCTATATTGCGGCAAAAGAGAAGCGTGGAGGTTGAATGTCCCCAATGGTGGCATTTTCCAAATCACCTCAGGCAACATTCTGAAAGCAACCACCACTTGCAGGTCTGCATTGAATGATTTCAACTCTTCAATAAAGCTTTCTGCTTTTAGTTTTTCAGGTTGCATAACCGGAATATTGAGTTTCAAGGCAGCTTCTTTTACTTCTGAAAACTGTGTTTTTTGTCCCCTACCCGATGGTTTGTCTGGTGCTGTGACCACTGCCACCACATTCCATCCTTTGTTAACCAAAATCTCCAGACTAGGAACAGCAAAACCGGGAGTACCCATAAAAACTATTCTCATTCTTTGTATAGTAAATATTTCTTTCGTAACAATTTATATGCTTCCAAATCTTTTTGCCAAGTTAATTTGATTTCATTTTCGCTTTTTCCACTCATAATATCTCTTCTCAATTGATCAGTTCCGGCAAGCTTATCAAAAAACGAGATTTGAAAGAACTTAGATTTTTCAGGAAATTTGTCATAAAACTGAATGAGATATTTCAGTGTAAACCCATTTTCGGGTGTTTCATTTCTAAGGTCAATTCCGAAGCACTTTTTCCCTAAATGAGGCGGATTTTTACTCATACCTTCTATAGACTTAGGTTCAAAACAAAAAGTTCCAAAAACAGGATCAGGATAACCGATTGCCTGAAAAGGAAACATAGTTCCTCGAGCCAAACTGATGGGTGTACCTTCAAAAAAACATAATGAGGCATACCATTCAATAGATTTTTGATTAGGCAAATTGGGAGAAGGCTTCACAGGAAGTGGATACTTGGTTTGGTGGGCATAATTTTTGCAGGGTATCACATTTAAATCAAAATCTTTGTTAACAACCCAATTTTCACCCAAAATCATTTTGGCTAGTTCTCCAACTGTGAGTCCGTGCAACACGGGAATTGGATGCATGCCTACGAATGATTTATACTTCAAATCAAGCACCGGACCATCCACAAACATTCCATTCGGGTTGGGGCGATCTAAAATGATTAAAGATTTTTTATGTTCTACACACGCTTCAATGATGTTGTGCAAGGTGCTAATGTAAGTATAAAACCTTACGCCAACATCTTGAATATCAAAAATCAACACATCAAGTTCAGCCATTTCTTGTGGAGAAGGCTTTTTTTTCTCTCCAAACAATGAAATTACTTTGATACCGGTTTTTTCGTCAACATAATCCTTCAAATGTTCGCCCGCATCTGCATTACCCCTGAAACCATGTTCAGGAGCAAAAACATAGGTAATATTATTTCCTTTTGATTTCAAAAAATCAACCAAATGAATGTCTTTCATCATGGATGTCTGATTCACCACTAGACCGATTCTTTTGTCTTTAATTTGGTTTAAATACAATTCAGGTTGTTCTGCGCCTGTCAAAACTTGACAATAACTTTTAACAGCCAAAAGAATCAGGCACCATAAATAAAGTGTGTTCATTTTCATTCTATCTCAAAAACTGTTCAAATTTTCCCTAATAGGCTTTCATATCCTTTTTGGATCGTGAAAAATTATAAAGAATATATTTCACCTGTTATCTTAATTAATAACCTGAATCTTCTCTTTGTTCAACAGGTGGTTCTATTTTTTGAGGTATTTCATACTCTTTGCCTAAGAAGTTCTTGTAAAAATCTTTCAAGAATAAGTCTTTTTCCAATTCATCTGCTAAAATGAAATAATAACGACCTTTTGAGAGCTCACCTTTTGATTTGGCGGCTATCGCTTTGTTAAATATCTCATCAGAAGAAATGACGGCTAACTTATTTTGTTCAAAATTGAAGAAATACCAATGACCGGGAGCAGGTTCAATATACATATAAAAGAGATCGCCATTGGGGGTTTTCTTGATTTCTATCTGACCTTCAATTTCATAACTGATGTCTGTTTTCAAGATATTACCCAAATTGAGCTTGCCTTTGCTGAAAAAACTGCTGTATTTTTGAGACCAAGAAGCCTTCACACTTGGAAACACAATATAATCATTCATCATTTTAGCAAAATCAGCAATAGGCTTAGCATCTAATGCCGACCACTTTCTCATGTCTTCACCGCTTTTGTTACCTGCAAAATCAGCAAGTTTTATAGAGGTGCTGTCTTTATCTAGCTTCAGTTTTGGAAGGTCAAATGAATAAGCAATTGTTTTGATGTTTTTGGCCATTTGTTCTAAGGCAGGTGCCGGAATATTCATTTTAATACCTAAAAAGAAATCAAAATTAAATTGAGCACTATCTGCTTTACCTTCACCAATAGCAGAGGTCAAGATTTCAAAGTCTTTATAATTGTCGAAAGTGTTTATTTTGCCAGTATAGTAAACTTTAGAGTTTTTGTCATTGTAAGAAAAGACATTTCCTTCCAACTTTTTATTGTTTAATTTATCTAAATCCCCTATTCTGAAAATGGCTTTTTTATTGTCAAACACGAAATTATCAGACGCTTTCAAAATCACTTTGTCATCATTCGCTTTCATTTTTGAAATGAAGGTTGAATACATTTTGTAAGTTCCTAAATCAAGATAAAGACCTGTCGTAAGCAAAGAACCATCTTCTGCTTTGGCATTTTTGATATTAATATCAACATTATCTGTACTTCCATCATTTAAATATTTTAGCCATTGTTCACTTCCTTTGTAGGCCTTTAAATCGAGTTTGGCCTCTCCGTCAAAAACCAATGAAGGTTTGTCAGCTCTGATTCTACATTTCCCTCTGTAAATGATTTTAGGAGCCAGTCTGAAAGTATCTTTTTCTATAATCTCACAAAAAGCCGTGGTTTTGAAATTGGTTTTCTTTCCTCTTGCTACTTTCTTGGCTTCCTTTTTGTTTAGATTATCTTCTTCTTTTCCAATCAAAAGCGGATCTTTGAATTCAAAATCTGAAAACTTCAATGTGAATTTTACACTGTCTGAGTTATAATAATCATACAAAGCTTCACCTTTAAACTCATTTTTCCCAAATATCTTAATTTGACCGTTGTATAAGTTAAAACGTTTGTTAGTAGAATCAATTTGAATTTTTGCTTTTTCCAACAAATCCATGTCGGCATTTTCTCTAATAGTCACTTTGTTGTTATCAGGAAAAATTTTGCTATCACCCACAAACACAAAAGGCACTCCATCCACATTCAATGTTTGTTTCTCAATGTCATAAACTGCTTTGGTTGAATAAAACAACAAAGAGTCTTGATCTGGATGAATTGAAACAAAGTAAGAGGTGTTAATTGGTTTTTTTTCATCTTTTTTAAATGTAATTATTTTCTTAGTTAAGTCCCAGTCACCGCCTTCCATAGAGGTTTTATATTGGAGATAAGGGAACTCATTTGAGGCTGTACCTAAAATTTCAGGACTGAAATAACAGTGGTTGGCCTTGAAATCGAAGTCAAGTTTTATATTTTTCGCAACTACAGCCGGTTTTTTGGGGTCTTGGGATAGCACCCTGAAATAAGCTTCTCGAGCCTGATAGTCATGTTGACCAAAGGTGATATTTCTTGAAGAAGTTTCAGATCCTCTTGTCTCAACAGTGCCTTCTCCACTCATTCCCTTTGGGGAAACAATTGCTTTTCCGCTGAACTGAGTTGTTCCTTTATACATTTGAAATGGATCTGCATAATTTCCCACTGTCATGCTGTCTTGTTTCTGGTACCATTTCAAATCGTATTGACCTACAATGGCATCTGCATAATAAGATTTACCAATTTTGCCGTCTTTTATTTCTGCCATTGTTCCAATAGTGACCAAAGAGTCAGGATAAAACACAAAGTCATCTGAGCGATATGTTCCTGTCAGGTATTCTAAATAACCATCTCCCCTCATTCCATTGTTGCTCACTTTTAACCTTTTAAAAAACTTACCTTTACCTTTGTAAACAGGATATCCTGTTTCTGGAATTTTGTGTTCGAAACCAAGAGAAAGATCTTCAGGCATAACAGTTATTCTTTCTTTGATATCCGGAATTATACCACCTGACTTGAAGGTTCCATCAAAATATGGTTCTGTGTAGCTTATTAAACTATCAACTGTGAAAGGTGGAATTTCAAAATAAATCTGTTTTCCATAAACACCATTAAAGATGGATGGATCGTCATAATAAATGAATGAGCCTTGGTAAGATTTAAAAATAGGATATTCAGGGAATACTTTTTTGGCTGATTTATTGAAAGTTTTGTTAATATACAAAATACCGGCA
>JBDNDT010000177.1:0-5844 GCA_046718985.1 Cytophagales bacterium | reverse complement strand
GACAAAAACAGAAAAAAGTAAACCATTTTGACGGGTGAACACAGACATAAAGATGATACAACAAATAGACAACGAGTAAGCCGACACTCTTTGCCAACACTTCAATATTTTTTATTTTCCCAACCGCACATTTTTTATAATTCAATTTTAGCCAGCCGCACATTTGGCACATTTGGTTTTGCCCGACACACAAGCCAACCCTTCGCAAAACCAAAAGAGCCAAATTTTCCCACCCACAGAAAGAAATTTTTAGAGCGACATTGTTTGGCGTTTCACCGAGATAGTTTTGTAGCAGAAATTAAAAAAGACATCGGTATGGCAAACGCAACACTTAAACAAGAAATACTTAACAGCATTGGTTTGGTTTATAACTTGGCAGAGAAATCTAAGTTGGACGATTCATTATTTGAACTAACAGACAAAGAACTTTCATTTCTTGCCGATTACTTTCACATTACAAAGTCGCAAGCACTTTTAATTGCTGTTATTTTTACTTTGAATTACAAAGGGCGGAAAGTTGATTTAGATGATTTGAATTCACATTTTGAATGTAATCCAATGAAACTTCTCGAATACAGCGATGACTTTGTTGAATTATATGAGAAACGTTTGCTACGCAAAAACAACAAAAGCAATAGACACAGACAAATAAAACTCAAGGGAGCGGACGAAGAATTTTGTATCAACGAATTAGTTTCTGAAAAAATACTGAAAAGCGAACCTATTCCTGAAGTTTTGATTGATGTTGTGAAATATGAAGACATATTCACTTTACTTGAAAAACTATACGAATTAGGCGAGCAGAGAGATAACGATGAAATCACAACAAGAGAATTGTTTGAGCAGACTCAAAGCATATTAGATGAAAACATACATTTTGAACTTATTGAGAGAACACGGTTTTTAGGAACATCTATTGAAGAAAAATATTTGTTTTTATACGTTGTTTGGAAATTTCTTGAAGGCGACAAAGACCCTTGGGTTGAACGAACTTTCAAAGGGATTTACGACAGACCAAACGAACGATTTACCCAAATTCAAAAGTTTTTAACCAAAGAAAACAATCTGATTAAGGAAGATTGGTTAGAAATAGAAGATGCAGCTTTTTTTGATGATGCCAAAATGAAACTTACAGAAAAAGCATTAGACTTACTATCCGACTGCGACATTAAATTATTCAATAAGGATTTAGATAAAAAGAAAAAGGAAAATGTAATCCTGCCCGACAGTGTGCCATACCGTGAACTAATTTATAGTGATGAAGAAGCACATCAATTAGATTTATTAAAAACTCTTTTGGTTGAGGAAAATTTTATAAACACACAAGAACGATTAGTAGAAAAAGCATTGCCAAAAGGTGTAACAGTATTGTTGCACGGTGCACCAGGCACAGGAAAAACGGAAAGTGTTTTGCAAATTGCCAAAGCTACAAACCGAGAAATAATGAAAGTTGATATTAGTGCATCACGTTCAATGTGGTTTGGTGAAAGCGAAAAAATTATCAAACAAGTTTTTAAGGATTATAAATCCTATGCAAAAGGACTACAAGCAACACCTATCTTGTTCTTCAATGAAGCTGATGCAATAATTGCTAAACGCAAAGAGGCAAATTCTTCAAATGTGAGCGACACAGAAAACAGAATTCAAAATATTTTATTGGAAGAAATTGAAAACTTTGAAGGCATTTTAATTGCAACAACCAACTTAGCAAACAATATGGACAACGCATTTGAAAGGCGTTTCTTATTTAAGGTTGAATTTAAAAAGCCAAGTGTTTCTGCCAAATCACAAATTTGGAAATCCAAATTACCCCATTTATCAAAAGAAGATTGTGAATTGTTGGCTTCTCAGTTTGATTTTTCGGGCGGACAAATTGATAACATCGTTCGTAAAAACGAAATCAACGAGATTATTCACGGTAACAAAGTTGATGTAAAAACGCTTTTTGAATTTTGCAAAGAGGAAACACTAAGTAATCAGTTTTCAAAAACTCAAATTGGATTTAAAAGAAGCAACTAATGACATCATTCACCGCCATAGATTTTGAAACAGCACATCCGCAAAAGTGGAGTATTTGCCAAGTTGGTTTGGTTCGTGTAGAAAATGGAATTGTATCTGAAAAAATTTCATTATTGGTTCAACCACCGAAAAATTTTTATTGGGGTAAGTTTATAGACATTCATGGAATTACACCCGAACAAACGATTACAGCACCGACTTTTGAAATAGTTTGGCAAAAGATTGAACCTTTTATTAAGGAACAAATTGTTGTTGCCCACAATGGTTTTGCATTTGACTTCCCTTGCTTGAAAAACGCATTAGGGTATTATAAACTTTTGGAGCCACATTACGAAAAACATTGCACTTACAAACTCTACAAGAAAAACTTAGCGACACTTTGCCAAGAAAACAATATTTCGCTTAACCACCACGATGCATTAAGTGATGCAAATGCTTGTGCAGAATTGTATTTAATACATTTGAAAAAAAATTAACAAATAGTATGATTGAAAACCCAAGAATAAGACCAGTCGGAGAATTACTCCAAGAAAACTTTTTTGTACCTCGCTACCAAAGAGGATATCGCTGGGGGAAACAGGAAATTACAGAATTACTTGATGATATCTTACAGTATTATAGTGCCACTCAAAACAGAGAAAACAGAGTTAGTAAGTTTTATTGCCTTCAACCAGTTGTAGTAAAAAGAAAGAATTGGATATCTAATAATGAGAAAAAAGAAGGTTGGGAGCTAATTGATGGTCAACAAAGGCTGACGACAATATTATTGATTTTAAATTACCTTGAAGATGTGAGACAACTACTTGGCGGTAATTTGAACATTTATACTATTGATTTTGAAACTAGAGAAAACTGTAAAGTGTTTTTTGAAGACAAAAAATACAAGTTTTTTGTTGATGAAACTAATGTCGATTTTTATCATATTTCACAAGGGTATGAATTTATTCAACAGTGGTTCGAAGAAAACAAAAGCAAACTTGAAATTCTTAATACACTTTTAAAGACAGAATATAATGTGGCCATTATTTGGTACGAAGCAGTTGACAATAAACAAGATAATGACGACAGTTCTATAGAGTTATTTACCCGCTTAAATGAGGGTAAAATTCCATTGACAGATGCAGAGTTAATAAAAGCATTGTTACTACAAGCAGATTTGTATCCTGCATCAGAAGAACGCTATGTGAGACAAAGACTTTTTGAGATTGCCAGTGAATGGGATGATATCGAAGCAAAACTCCAAGATGAAAAAATGTGGCTATTTCTCAATGACATTTCTTATCAACCTTCATCCAAAATTGAATTTATTTTTAAACTCCTAGCTGACAAATGGAATGATTTTGGTAATCAATCACTTGTAAAGTATGACTTAATTGATGGTAAACCAAAGCATTATGAGTTTTTAGTTTTTAGTAAATATTTGGCAAATAAGCGAAATGGAAATTTGCACAACAACTCAGTAGAGATAGATTTAACACATCCTGTTAATGCTATATGGAAAGAGATAAAGGAGATGTTTAGTAAATTTTATGAATGGTACAACGACCATAACTTGTATCATTATTTAGGATTTTTATTTGCAATAGAGAAAAACAAAGATGTGTTAATCAGGGAACTGATAAATCTAAAAATTGATAAAGAATCATTTGAGAACGACATAAAAAAAAGAATAGGTTCTGCTATTAATATTACAAACAAAGATAAAGAGACTGGATTCGTTAAAAAACTAAATCAAATTGCATACAATGAGGATAATCCATCAATAATTAAAATCCTTTTGTTGTTTAACATCTATACTTTAACAGAACACAAAAAGGAAAGTGCAAGATTCCCATTCCATTTATTTAAGAAGGAAAAAATAACAAGTATTGAACACATTCACCCACAAAATCCACCCAGTTTAGATACCGATGAGGATAGGGCAAGAATCTGGCTAAACAATCATAAATCGTCATTAAATTCTTTTAAAACGAAATTTGAAAACAAATCAGATATAATTGATGCTGCGATTATAAAAATCGACAATTTGTTGCGTAAATACGATAAAGAAGCATTCAAAAACGTTTTTTCAGAAATCATAGAAATCTATACAGATATATCTGACTTCAGAGAAAATGAGCTTCACACATTATATAATCTTGCATTAGTTGACAAAGACACCAATAGCCAATTCAACAATTCTTTTTTTGACATTAAGCGAGAGTTTTTGAAAGAAAACAAGTTAGGTAGATATATGCCTATTTGTACACAAAGAGCGTTTTCAAAATTTTATTCCAATAGTCCAAATGATATGATTTTCTGGAATGGTGATGACAGAACTGCCTACTTCAATGCAATTGAAAAAGTCTATTTATCCTTTACTAACTTAATTACCAGCTCAAATGGCAACTAATAATATAACATTTTGGAAACTTATTGAATCTAAAAAGATTAGTATTCCTATCATTCAAAGAGATTATGCACAAGGTCGTGAAGAGGAAATTGAGAAAAGAGAAAAATTTTTAAATTCAATTCTTCGCAATTTGCAAAATGAGGAGCAAATGCATTTAGACTTTGTGTACGGTAGAGAAAAAGAAAATGTATTTTTCCCAATAGATGGTCAGCAAAGGCTTACTACTTTGTTTCTGCTACATTGGTATTTTGCATTAAAAGAAAATGTGGCTGTTGAAAAAAAAGAAAGGCTGAGCAAGTTTATTTATGATACACGCATCAGTTCAAGAGAATTTTGTCAATCATTAATCAAAGAAGAAATTGAGATTCCGATATCGATAAATGATGATAGCTTTATCAAACATATTAAAAACAAGCATTGGTATAGAGTTGTATGGGACACAGATCCTACAATTAAGGCTATGCTAGTGATGTTACAAGCGATACATAATAAGTTTAACGATTTCAGTTCTTATGATGTTTTCGAGAGATTAACAAATAGCGATTTAATTTCTTTTGAACTACTAGATTTAGGTAGAAAGGGGTTCGAACTAACTGATGAACTATACATCAAAATGAATGCAAGAGGAAAGCAGCTGACTTCTTTTGAAAATTTCAAAGCCAATTTTATTCAGTTTATTGAGAAGAAATTCAAAGACAAAAAACTAAAGCACCCCATTAAAGGCGAAATATCTTATTCAGGATATTTTGCATACAAAATCGAAAAGGAGTGGACAGATTTGTTTTGGGCATATAGAGGAAACAAAAAAACTATTGATGATGCATTTATAAATTATTTTGAGTTTGTCACTCAAATGTTTCACTTTAAAAAAAATAAAAATGCAAAAGCAGAGGATTTCAAAAATAGTTTTACCCAATATGAAGATGTTTACGGTGAACAAGAAAATTTTTTATTCCTGATTAACAGTTTGGATAAGCTATACGAGATAATAAATCAAAACGGGGATATTAATCCAGAAAACATTACAGCTTTGTTCCACAGGTTGTCTAATAATTCTCGTTTTTTTTGGAATCCAGTCGATGATAACAATTTGTTCAAGAGGATTATCTTAGACAGTAAAAATGAAGATGCAAGAAATAAAATTTTACTCTTTGTAGTACTAAAGTTTATGATAGATCATAAACTTTCTAATGCTACCGAAGTATTGGAGCAAAACATTAGAGTAATAAGAAACTTACTTCAAGCTACAAGACAAAGGAATGAAACTAAATATAATACAAACATTCGTATTAACAATTTTGGTAGTTATTGGATGTTATTCAGACAATTATTGTCAGATGATATTCATACAAAATTACAAGACTCGTCACTGAATAATAAAGGCACTCAAATAAGTGACACAAGTTTAAAGAATGAAATTGAAAAAAGATCGG
>JBDNDT010000176.1:0-5891 GCA_046718985.1 Cytophagales bacterium | reverse complement strand
AAATCAAAGAAAAGTTAAGGGTAGCATCTACATGTTTCACTTGACCATGAATTGACTTTGTTATGATGTGCCAATAATGAATCAATTTAGGATTGTTTTTGTAAAAATGAAGTACAAAACACCAATTCAAAACCCTGATTGAAATTTCTTGGGCACATTTAAAATTTGGTCCTGAATTGAGTGGATTTTTTTCAATCCAGTCAAGAATGGTCTCAAAAACAAAGTCAAAATGGTCACTCCCATTCCAGAATTCATCTCTGATCAAATCGAATAAAAAAGAAAATCTTGATCTCTCCCACACATATTTGATATCGCCTTTTTTGGAATCAAAATCAGGAATGTTTGACCAATGTTGGTTTTTGTCATATTTAAATCCTGTTTGTGGGTTGGTCACCCAATCGTCCTCAAGGCCAAGATTTTTCCATTCTGCATGAAAAAACTGTATGTTTCCTTTATTGATTTTATGAGCCGTTTCTGACAATTGTTCCAAAACTGATTTGTCAAGTTGATAATTCTGAGGGTTTTCGGGTCTTGAATCAAAAAAGAAAAGGGATGTGGATTTCCATTTTTCAAAATCAGTTTTTATTGTTTGCTTGAATGATTGAGGAGTTTGAAGTCTTAAAATTCCAGATTTTATTTTAAAAGTAAACCAAATTCTGTAAAGCACATATCTTGCACCCATTTGAGAGAGGATGCGCATGATAAATTTTATTTTTTGAATCATACACGAAGATAGTTCATTGCATGAAAATGATTGGAAATACCTTTAACAAAGTGAATAAAATTTTGAAAAGGCATAGTGAAAATGATTGAGCAAAAAGACTTCTAAAGTGAATACCACAAAAGAAATTAGTCTTAGTCTTTTTTCAAGCCATTTTTGATGATATCACTGTTCCAAGCTTCATCGGCATATTTCATGCTTTGAGAAATGTCATTAGATAACATTCGTTCTTGCAATTCAATTTGTTCTCTCACATTTCTGACATAGAGATTCATTTTGTGACGATATTTTGAAAGTTTCGACAATGCTTGTTCATCATACATGATAAATTCTTTGGCTTTCCGATTCACAGTGTGGGCTCTGAAACCCAATTGAATCAAAGCATCTTCAGCCAAATGAACGGAGGTATAAAGCGTTTCTCTATAAATATTGGTTACTCCCATGTCCATCAATTCATAAGCATCCATTCTGTTTCTGGCTCTTGCCATAATTTTTAAGTGAGGAAAATGCTTTCTCACTTCTTGAATCAAAGTGGTGTTCACCTCTGGTGAATCAATGGCTGCAATGAGCATTTTGGCCTCATCAGCGCCCGCAGATTTCAATAAGTCTATTCTTGTGGCATCACCATAATAAACCTTAAAGCCCATTTTTCTCAACAAATCCACTCGATCACTGTCATTGTCTAGGATGGTAGCTTCCACACCTGACGCCCTCAAAAAGCGACCTACTGTGCTTCCAAAATGTCCAAAACCTGCAATAATCACCTCATGTTGATTAGATTCAGGTTTGTCATTCTCTTTCTCAGGCATGCCCTTTACACCAAAATTGGGGACGATAAACTTTTCGTTTAGCAACAATAAGATGGGGGTCACCACCATTGAAACGGCCGTTGATGCCATCAACACTTCAATAAGTTTGTCATCAATCAAATCCAACTGACCGCTGAAATTCAAAATCACAAAAGCAAATTCACCCACTTGTGAAAGCAACAAAACAAACAAAACCCACTGGTCTTTTTTGAGCTTGAAGACAAAACCACAGCATACCAATACGATAGACTTCAAAACCATCATTGCCAAAACCCATGAAGCAATGGTCAAAGGTTGATTGATTAATAAATCAAAATTGATAGTTGAACCTACTCCAATGAAAAACAAGCCCAATAACAAGCCTTTGAAGGGCAATAAGTCACTTTCCAGTTCATGACGATATTCACTGTTTGCCAAGACAACGCCTGCCAAGAAAGTGCCAAGTGCAGGTGTTAAACCAACAAGTGTCATCAAATAAGCCACGCCCACCACCAAAAAAAGAGCAGTGCCGGTGAACAATTCGCGTTGTTTGGTTTTTGAAATAAAACTCAACAAAGGTCCAACTAATAGTTTCCCAACCACAAAAATGCCACCTACAGAACCAAGAACGACAAGTGTTTGTGCCCAAGAAGGAATGTCATCAAAAGGGCTGTGAGAAGAATGAGTGTTTACATGAGGTTCGCTTCCGGCAAGAATGGGTAACAATGCCAAAATGGGCACCACCATAATGTCTTGAAACAAAAGCACTGAAAACGAAGCCTTTCCGGCAGAAGTATTGTTAAGACCTTTTTCTTTTAAAGTTTGCAAAATGATTGCCGTAGAAGAAAGGGAAATCGCCAATGAGATGGCCAATGATTGTTGAAAGTTCCATCCCATAATCACATTTCCGACAAAAAAGAAAATACCTGTTGTGGCAAATACTTGAATACCCCCTAAACCAAGGATGAATTTTCTCAAATGCCAAAATTCTGATGGCTTCAGTTCTAGACCAATTAAAAACAACATCATCACAACGCCGAATTCTGCGGCATGCATGATATCTTCCCCTTCTTTTCCAACAAATCCGAGCACATAAGGACCAATCATTATCCCGGCAAAAATATAACCCAACACTGAACCCATACCTAATTTTTTGGCTATGGGAACACAAACAATTGCTGCACCTAAAAATATTATGGTCTGTAAAAAAACATCATTGCTCATTGTTCCGAAATTTTAAGTTGTTGCAAAGCCCATTCATTCATTGTTTTCATTCCCTCAACTTCCAATGTCTCCAGATTGGTTTTTTGCAAATGATTTAACATGATGGCGTATAAACCTGAGTTATCTAACAGTTTTTCATCACTCACCACATGGCTGGCATAACTAGCAAAAACAGGAAGGTACTTCATTTTGCACAATTTTGCAGTTTGTTTCACCGGCAAAAGAAATTCTTCCAGCGTATGACCATGCTTACCCTCTTTGGAATAAGCCGATTGGTCGCCACCTGATGAAACTGCCGAGAGCAAGATTTTTCCTTTCAATTTATCACCTTGTGGGCCATAAGCCCAATTGAATGCTAAAACTAAATCCATCCATTGTTTCATCAAAGGAGGAACGCTATACCAATAAAGGGGATGTTGAAACACCACAATATCATGTTGTAACAACAATTCTTGTTCTTTTTCGACATTTATCCAATAATCAGGATAAGTTTCATAAAGATCATGTACTTTCACGTTTTTCACCTTCATTGCCGAAGCAATCAGTTCTTTGTTTACCCTAGAGTTTTCAAACTTTGGGTGAGCAAACAAAATCAAAATCTTATTTTCAGCCATTTCCAAAAGTAGCGAATAAAAGATAAAAACAGAAGTCAAAAAGAAAATGTTCCATCAGATTAATTCTCAATAGTCAATTTCCTGAATTGATTCCCTCATCTACATTTAGCTTTGTTGAACATTTTCTTTTTTGTGAACTAGATGTAAAGTGCTTTACACAGTAAAATTATCAATGACACCATATTTGCCATGTAAAATATAACCAATGATGAAAAAGTTAATTGCTGTCCTTTTTATATGCCTTTGTCATGTAGCTTTTTGCCAAGTCAATAGCCCCAAGGACATAAAACCCTTGTCAATAAATGACACCATTCCGGAAGGTTTGCTCAAGAATTTCAAAAACGAAAGCTTGAATGTTAAAGAATATTGCAAGGGTAGCTTGAATCTAATCATTTTTTATCGCGGAGGTTGGTGTCCTTTTTGCAATGTTCACCTTTCAGACTTGCAACAAATCTTAGGTTTTTTAAACAAAAACAAAGTTAAGATTTTAGCCATCAGTGGGGAATCTCCAACAGAGTTGGAAAAAACGGCTAAAAAGAATGAATTAGAATATGATTTGTATCAGGATGAGGGATTGAATTTTGCAGAGAAAATGGGTGTGGCTTTTTATGAAAACAAAAGCCGGAAATTGCCTGTCCCCTCTGTTTTTTTGGTTGACAAAGATTTGATTATCAGATATGCTTACTGGAACGCAGACTACAAAGTGAGATTAGAATCTTTTGAGGTGAAAGAAATAGTGAAAAAATATTTAAAAAAATGAAAAACATCTTATTAGTACCTGTTCTAGCAATTTTCTTGTTCGCGTGTGTGAAGAATCCTAAAAGCGATGTGATTCCACAAACCACAACAAACGATGAAGACTTATTCAGTTTGTTGAGCAATAGCGATTATAAATTTTATCAAAATGACAGCTCAAAAATAGTATCTGTTGCAGAAAACAATGCTCATGGAGATAATATCGTCATTAAATTCAATCAAAAAGCTTGGCAGGCTTTGGGAGCCGATGGGAAATTGCCACAAAATGCACAGTTTCCTGATTCTTCACTCATTGTGAAAGAAACATATAATGGAAACAGCCAAACCATCACTTTTTATTCAGCTATGCTCAAACTCAAAAATGATAAAAACTCGGCTAATGGATGGGTATGGGGCGAATATCTTCTTTCAGGAAATGTGCTTTCATCAGTGAAAAATGGTACTTCATGTGTTCCTTGTCATTCAAGAAATGGAAACAGAGATTTTGTGAGAACTTTCGATTCTTTTTGAAAAAAATTTAATGCATTAAAAATTCAAAAACCTTAAAACAACTGCAAAATAAAACTTTCAAAATCCAGAATTGCACCTGATTTCGCTGCCATTGATGTTCATGGAAAAGAATTCAAACTTTCTTATCACAAAGGAAAAAAGATTGTTCTATCCTTTTTTAGGAATGTTGGATGCCCATTTTGTAACAGAAGAGTGCATCAACTGATGGGAATGAAATTGCGACCAGAAGATGCCAACACAGTGGTAGTTTGTTTGTTTGAAAGTTCAAATGAAAAGTTAAGATCAAGTGTGATGATGGACTTTGTTGCACCTTGGCCATTGGTAGGCAATCACGAAAAAAATATCTACAAAATGAATGGTGTTGAAGAGTCTTTCACAAAATTGTTGGTTTCTGCATTTGTAGCAAATGCCGGACAGGCAAGAACATATATCAACAATTTAGGGATAGAACACCCCAAAGACCCCGACAGTTCAAATTCTTTGATGCCTGCCGATTTTTTAATTGATGAACAATTCACCATTCAACATGGTCATTATGGCAAACATATTGATGACCACATTGATTTTAATTTAATCGTGAAGCTGCTTTGGGAGTGTGTAGAGAGATTATGGGAAGTTCTCATTCCCAAATTGTGCAAAAGGAACAGATGATACCGAAAGTCGCATAGCAATAGGTTAGCTATACAAAGAGGGTTAAATACTTGCGAGGGAAAACTATGCCCAAAAAGGAATAAAAACGGAGTCAATCCAAAAATCCAATCGAAATAATTGTACAAAAACAAGAATACCTACCCATAACAGAAGAAGACATTAGAGGATATTTCATTTATTATATCATGTTCTAAATTTATGAAGCATTTTCCAAGGGAAGCCAAACTAAAAAAAGAATCAAGGCTCAAAATCCAAACTTTATAAGAGTTTGATACTTACGAAATAACTACACTAAAGTTTCCAATAAACAACGCTTATGTCATCTTTTTTGGGTTCAATCCAAATTAATCTATTTCTAGAATCTAGAAGCAACTCAGTCTCCAACGGCAAAAGCCTGTTGGTTAACTTAAAAGGCTTCTGTTTCCAATTTTTAAAAATAGGATCAAGTAATCCTACATAAGTTGAAGGGTGAGCGTTTTTTGTTGACACAACTTCAAAGAAAACCACCATTCCCGAATCTATAATAATGTTTTTAATGTTCAAGATTGTGCTTCCTTTCGAATGAAAAAGTTTATTAACCATTGTCTTTTTAAATGTACTGTCAAAAGAAAGCAAATTCAAATTATC
>JBDNDT010000175.1:0-5898 GCA_046718985.1 Cytophagales bacterium | reverse complement strand
CCTTCCAAGAAGCCCAAAACATCTCTAAACCGAACAATTTTGGGTGGTTTTTTGAGAAGTTTTGAGTTTTTTCACAGACTGACGTTGTGCGTCAGTGTAAAAAGACAGCCGACCCGCAAATGGCACATTTGGTTTTTTGCCGACACACGAGCCAACGCTCAAAAAACCAAAAGAGCCATTTTTTGCCAACGCTCGGACAAACGAACAGACAATAAAAAGTAAATTTGACGATTGAATAATTTGAAAGTAGATAAATGAAATTATATACAACATTAGAGCAACAACTCAAGAAAGAACCCAACTTCGTGACAGACAACGGGGAACTGAAAAAATGGGTAGTGCTGAACAAAGCACAGAATTTTGATGAAGAATTGATTGGACTGTTGCTCGACAATGCTGACCTGAAAGAGAAGTTTTTTGTAAAGGTGAAAGACACGTTAGTATTTAACCAAAACTTGTTTGTGCAGTTTTTGGAACAAAAAAATTATCTTAACGACAGCTACACCCAATACAAAAACAAGGTAGGACTAACCATTGGCGGCAAATACCTTAAACAGCGCAACGAAGTTGCGTTAGTATGGCCATTTAAGGACTGCATTTTGGAAGGCGGACAAAGCCGTGAAGAAGACAAAAGAGAAGAAATTTTCTTTAATGAAATTTTGGCACAAGATGAAATTACCCAACTCTTAGAACCAAAAGTATTGACTAATGCCAAACGTATTGATAAAGACGGAGAAAAACCACTTGACCAGTTTAACCGAAATGAAAACGGCACCATAACCGACAACCTGATTATAAAAGGAAATAATCTTTTGGCTTTGCATACACTGAAAGAAGAATTCGCAGGAAAGGTAAAACTGATTTATATAGACCCACCATATAATACGGGTAAAGACGGCTTCAATTACAATGACAGTTTCAATCATTCAACTTGGCTTACTTTTATTAAAAACAGACTTGAAGTAGCAAAACAACTTTTAAGTAAAGATGGAAGTATCTGGGTAAATCTTGATGATAGAGAAGCTCATTATTACAAAGTGTTGGCTGATGATGTTTTCGGAAGAGATAATTTCATTGCAAATGTTATTTGGCAAAAAAAGTTTGCCCCTCAAAATGATGCACGATATTTTTCTGATAACCACGACCATATATTAGTTTTTGGAAAAAACAAGGAATCTTTTAAAATCAATTTCTTGGAACGAATTGAAAAGGCAAAGGAACGATATAAAAATCCAGATAATGACCCACGTGGTCCTTGGTCTTCAAGTGATATGACAGTAAAGACATACAGTGAAGCCTATGATTATCCAATAACTACTCCAAGCGGTAAAGTTATTAACCCACCTAAAAGTAGATGTTGGAGAACGTCAAAAGAAAATTTCCAAAAGTTAATTGAAGAAAATAGGGTGTGGTTTGGTGAAGATGGCGGAAATGTGCCACGTTTGAAAAGATTTTTATCTGAAGTAAAGGACGGTGTTACTCCAATGACTATATGGACGCACCAAGAAGTATCACACAATCAGGATGCAAGAAAGGAAATCACAGCGATTTTAGACGAAAGTGATTTTGCCACTCCAAAACCCGAAAAATTATTAGAAAGAATAATTCATATCGGTTCAAACGAAAAGGATATAGTATTAGACTTTTTTGCAGGAAGTGGAACAACAGCAGCAGTTGCAATGAAAATGAGAAGACAATTCATTACAACTGAGCAAATGGATTATATTGAAAATGTTACTTGTGCCCGCCTCAAAAAAGTAATTGAAGGCGACCAAGGCGGTATTTCCAAATCCGTAAATTGGCAAGGCGGTGGCGATTTTGTCTATTTCGAACTCAAAAAATACAACGAAACTTTTATAGAGCAAATACAAGAAGCCCAAGACACCGAAACGCTTTTGCAAATTTGGGAGCAGATGAAAGCCAAAAGTTTCCTGAATTACAATGTGGACATTAAGAAGCAAGACGAACATTTAGAAGAATTTAAAGCCCTAAGCTTTGCCGAACAGAAACAACACCTTTGCGAACTATTGGACAAAAACCAATTGTATGTAAATCTTTCCTCACTCAATGATGCCGATTTTGCCTGCACCGAAGAAGAAAAGAAAGTAACCAAAGATTTTTATAAACTGTCTAATCCACGATTAAAAAGATGATAAGATAGACAAGGCAGGCAAAAAAGAAACTTACAAAATTTAAACCTGAAAATAAAAAGGGAAATGGCAAAAAGCAATAAAATACAGGTTAAAGAAACTGCCATAACGGTTATTATTCAAAATAATATTGACTATATCAGCTTAACCGATATGACAAGTGGATTTAAAGAAGGGAGTAGCTTAATCGGGAAATGGATAACCAATAAAAACACTTTGGAGTATTTAGGAATTTGGGAAAAAATAAATAATCCTGATTTTAATTACCCCGAATTCGTGGTAATTGAAAAAGAGGCAGGAGTTAATAGATTTATAATGTCGGTAGGACAATGGATAGAACGGACTTTGGCAGTAGGTTTCATCGTAAAGTCGGGAAGGTATGGCGGTACATACGCTCACAAAGATATTGCTTTTCATTTTGCTATGTGGCTTAGTCCTGAATTTCAGATTTATTTGGTAAAAGAATTTCAACGCCTCAAAGAAGAAGAAAACGACCGATTAAAACTCAACTGGAATCTTAACCGCACCTTAGCAAAAATCAATTATCGTATCCATACAGATGCAATTAAAGAAAATATTATCCCACAAAATGTAAGCAATGAACAAATCAGCATTATCTATGCTAACGAAGCCGATGTATTAAACGTAGCCTTATTCGGAAAAACTGCCAAGCAATGGCGGGACGAAAATCCGCAATTGGAAGGTAACATGAGAGATTATGCCACCATAGAGCAACTTTTGGTATTGGCTAATTTAGAGAGCCTTAATGCAGAGTTTATTAAAATGGGCTTGCCGCAAGCGGAAAGATTGATAAAACTCAACCAAACCGCTATCAGTCAAATGAAATCATTAGCAACGAATATTAACATGAATAAATTGAGTGAGTAATGGCATTTTTATATGACATATTGTTAAAAGAATTTGGTAAAAGAGCCATTGCTATAGTTAACGTACCAAATAGCATAACCGATAATTTAAAGTTTAAGCAACGACCCTATCAGATAGAAGCATTTCAGCGTTTCATTCTGTGCGATTCTGAAAATTTTGAAGGCAAACCCAAAAGACCGTTTCACTTGCTTTACAATATGGCAACAGGAAGCGGAAAGACGTTGATAATGGCAGGGTTGATGTTGCACCTTTACCACAAAGGTTATCGCAACTTTTTGTTTTTTGTAAACAGTAACAATATCATTAAGAAAACGAAAGACAATTTTCTCAATCCACAGGCTTCAAAATATTTGTTCAACGATAAAATTGTAATTGACGGAAAAGAAGTGCTCATCAAAGAGATTGACAACTTTGAAGAAGCCGACAATCAGAATATCAATTTGAAGTTTACCACCATTCAACAGCTGCATATTGACCTGAACAACACCAAAGAAAACAGCGTTACCTACGAAGATTTTAAGGACAAGAAATTAGTTTTGATTGCTGACGAAGCTCACCACTTGGTAGCTGGAACAAAATCGGGCAATCTGTTTGGCAGTTGGGAAGACACCGTAAAGAAAATTCACGATTCCAATTTTGAAAATATCTTGTTGGAGTTTACGGCAACCATAGACACCGAAACAGCGGAATTGGTAAAACACTATCAGGACAAGGTAATTTTTAAATACGACCTTGCCGAGTTTCGGAAAGATAAATATTCCAAAGAAATCAACCTTATCCGTTCTTTGTATGACGAGCAAGAGAGAATCATTCAGGCTTTGATTTTGAATTTATATCGTCAGGAATTAGCTACTTCCCACAATATCAATTTGAAGCCTGTAATTCTGTTTAAAGCCAAAAAGACAATCAAAGAATCAGAGCAGAACAAAGAGAACTTTCACAAGCTGATTGACGATTTTTCGGTGGCAATGGTGGAGAAAATTCAAAAGACTTCTACCGTTGCAATCGTTCAAAAGGCTTTCCGATTTTTTGAAGCCAAAGGCATTTCAGCCAACGAAATAGTAAAACGCATTCAAGCCAATTTCAGATTTGAAAATTGCTTGAGTGCCAACAATGACGCAGAAGCCGAACAAAACCAAATATTGCTCAATACATTAGAAGATGAAAACAACCCAATCCGTGCCGTTTTTGCCGTTCAGAAATTAAATGAAGGTTGGGACGTTTTGAATTTGTTTGATATTGTTCGTCTTTACGAAGACCGAGACGGCAAAGACGGAAAGCCAGGAAAAACCACACTTTCAGAAGCCCAGTTAATTGGACGTGGGGCAAGATATTATCCGTTTGCTTTGGAAGAAGGGCAAGACAAGTTTACCCGAAAATTTGATAATGATATTTCCAACGATTTGAAGACGTTGGAAGAATTGTATTACCACACCAAAGAAGACAGCCGTTACATTTCAGAATTGAAGAAAGCCCTTGTTGATTCAGGCATTTATGAAGATGATGCTAATTTGGTACAACTCAATTTGTTTTTAAAACCTGAATTCAAGAAAACTGATTTTTACAAAGACGGTCACGTTTTCTTCAATAAGAAAATTTCAAAGAGTTTTGACAACATAAAATCCTTTGCCGATTTAGGAGTTAAGAAAACCAATTACCGACACACTTTATCTTCGGGAGTTGGCAGAATGTCGAGTGCATTTTTTGAAATGGAACCAACACAATCCAATGATGAAGTAATCAAAACCAAAGATGTTAAGCTGACTGAAATTCCGAAAAACACAATTCGTTTTGCATTAAGTCAAAACCCGTTTTTCTACTTCAACAGTCTATCACATTACTTTCCGAGTGTTGGTTCACTTTCAAATTTCATTGACAGCACAGACTTCTTAGCAGGTTTAGAAATCACATTTAGCGGAACAGCTAACAGACTGAAAGAAATTAACCATTTCGACTATTTACAAGCACTCAACGGACTCTTGCAAAGCATTGAAGCAGACATAAAGAGCAACTCGACAGAATATGAAGGTTCAGACTATATCAAAGAACCAATTCACAAAGTTTTCAAGGACAAAGAAATCAAAGTTTACAAAGACAGCGAAAGAGCAGACGGACAAGAAACTTTAGTAGCCAACGAGCCTTGGTATGTTTACAACGCCAACTATGGAACAAGTGAAGAAAAGAAATTTGTCGAACTATTTTCCAGACGATTTGAAGGACTGAATCAGAAGTTTGAAAACATTTACCTTATCCGAAACGAAAGAGAAATTAAAATCTTCGACAAACTCGGACGAGCTTTTGAGCCAGACTTTTTACTATTCTGCAAACAACGTAATGGAGAACAAATGACTTTTCAGGTTTTCATAGAACCTAAAGGAGAGCATTTAAAAGGACACGACCAATGGAAAGAAGACTTTTTGAAAGAAATCAGAGCAGAACAAAAGACTATCAAAATCCATACAGACACTTATTTGATAACTGCCGTTCCGTTCTACAATTACAACAATGAAAACGAATTTAAGAAGACATTAGAAAACACATTAAACGAATAGAAATGCCAACGCTTCACAGCCACACACATTGCCAAGTCGCACCAGCCGACACACAAGCCAAAACTTGGCAAAGAGTGTGTCTGTTCCAACGCCCAACCGACAGACAATCAGGACGAAAGAAGAACACCGAACGCACAACATCTAGCCGGCTAGCGAAAATGCCCCACCAAAAAAATGCCCCATCAGGTTTGTACCTCATGGGGCATTTTTGTTAACCGCTGTTGACTGACACCTTCGGGGAGATTGGATTTCACTCTAGGTTGATTCGTAGGGCTTTCCCCTACCTTGGTCTTGCTTTTTGGGCTTGT
>JBDNDT010000174.1:0-5903 GCA_046718985.1 Cytophagales bacterium | reverse complement strand
GATACAAAGACGTTAAAATCAATATCATTGACACCCCCGGCCACGCCGACTTTGGTGGTGAAGTGGAAAGGGTGTTGAAAATGGCTGACGGTGTTTGCCTTTTGGTGGATGCCTTTGAAGGGGCTATGCCTCAAACTCGTTTCGTGTTAGGAAAGGCTTTGGGATTGGGCTTGAAACCCATTTTGATTGTCAACAAGGTGGACAAAGAAAACTGTCGCCCTGATGAAGTGCATGAAGAAGTGTTCGATTTGATGTTCAATTTGGGTGCAACCGAAGAGCAATTAGATTTCGTGACGCTTTATGGTTCAGGAAGAAATGGTTGGATGAGCACTGATTACAAAGTAAAGACTGACACCATTGAACCTCTTTTGGAAGCTATTGTTGCGAACATCCCTCCGGCACCAAGCCATGAAGGAACACCTCAGATGCAAATCACTTCACTTGATTTTTCAACTTTCACAGGTAGAATTGCTATTGGCAGAATTTTCAGAGGTGAGTTGAAAGAAGGAGGAAGCTATAGTTTATCGAAAACTGACGGAACTTTCAAGAAAGTAAAAATCAAAGAATTGTACACTTTCGAGGGTCTTGGAAGACAAAAACAAGAATCAGTGAAAGCCGGTGACATTGTGGCGATTGTAGGGATTGAAGATTTTGAAATTGGTGACACGATTTGTGATGCTGAAAACCCTGAACCTTTGCAAAGAATTGCGGTGGATGAGCCAACCATGAGTATGCTATTCACCATCAACAACTCACCATTTTTCGGAAGAGAAGGCAAATTCGTTACATCAAGACACTTGAGAGACAGATTGCATAAAGAATTGGAAAAAAACTTGGCTTTGCGTGTGCAATCAACTGACACTGAGGATAAATTCTTGGTGTTCGGAAGAGGCATTCTTCACTTGTCAGTGTTGATTGAAACCATGAGAAGAGAAGGTTATGAACTTCAAGTGGGTCAGCCACAGGTTTTATACAAAGAAATTGACGGCGTGAAATGCGAACCAATCGAAACTTTGGTGGTGGATGTTCCACAAGAAACAGCGGGCAAGGTGATTGAATTGGCTACACAAAGAAAAGGTGAATTGTTGGTGATGGAACCCAAAGGCGATTTGCAACACTTGGAATTCAAAATCCCTTCAAGAGGTTTGATTGGTTTGAGAACCAACGTGTTGACTGCCACTTTTGGAGAGGCTATCATGACACACCGTTTTGTGGGTTATGAGCCATATAAAGGTTCTATTCCTGAAAGAATCAATGGTTCAATCATTTCGATGGAAAGTGGTGAAGTGACCGCTTATGCTCTTGACAAATTACAAGACAGAGGCTCTTTCTTCATTGAACCGGGTGATGAAATTTACGCGGGAATGGTGATTGGAGAGCACACAAGACAAAGTGATATTGCCGTTAACGTTCAAAAAGAGAAGAAATTGACCAATATGAGGGCTTCTGGTTCAGACGAAAACGTTAAGATTGCCCCGAAAATCAATTTCTCTTTGGAAGAAATGATGGAGTATATTCAGAAAGATGAGTATATTGAAGTGACTCCAAAATCGTTGAGGATGAGAAAAATCATCTTAGATGAGAATGAGAGAAACAGAATGGCGAAAAAAGAAGTGATGGCTTAAAATTGAAAGCCCGATGTTTTTAATCGGGCTTTTTTTTTGAAATTTATGATAGAAATTATTGGCTCAATGGCAGCCATTCTCACCACCTCAGCATTTATTCCGCAGGCTTACAAAATTTACAAAACAAATGACACCCAATCCATTTCTTTGGTCATGTTCACGGTGTTGAATGTGGGCAATTCTTGCTGGTTGCTATATGGAATTCTCACTCTTCAATGGCCAATCATCATTGCCAACATTGTTACCTTGATTTTTTCAGGTTATATTTTTTGGGTGAAGTTGAAAGAAGTGAGAAGCAAGTGAAATCAAAACTTCTTTAGAAGGGTTGTGAAGATTTGTTATCAAAACCAAAGTTGAAATAAAGAATAATTGACCTAATCAAAGTCCGCTATCAAGTCCAACCATTTTCAGAATAATCCACTAACTTTGCTCCAAAATTGAATTGATGATAAAAGTTGGTGTCATGGGAGCCGCTGGATACACAGGCGGTGAACTATTGAGGTTGATAATCAACCACCCTTCGGTAGAAATTGCGTTTGCACACAGCAACAGCAGCGCAGGAAAAAAAGTGTATGAAGTGCATCAAGATTTGTTGGGTGACACCGAATTGGAATTTGCCTCTGATTTTCACGACAACATAGATGTGCTGTTCCTTTGTGTTGGTCATGGTGATGCAAAGAAATTCTTGCTCGAACAGGCTGATTTTGTGAACTCATTAGGCAACAAAACCAAAATTATTGACCTGAGCACTGATTTCAGGCATCATGAGAACAGCCTTTTAAAGGTCTCTAACCAAGAACTTAATTTTGTTTATGGACTTCCGGAACTGAACCGCGAAGCGATAAAATCAGGAAATTTTCACATTGCTAATCCGGGGTGTTTCGCCACTTGCATTCAGTTAGGGCTTTTGCCATTGGCCAAAGCAGGATTGTTAAACAGTGAAATTCACACCAATGCAGTGACCGGCTCAACAGGTGCAGGTCAAAAACCCGTGAGCACCACACATTTCAGTTGGAGAGCTAATAATCTTTCTGTTTACAAAGCTTTTGAACATCAACATTTGAAAGAAATTACTGAAAGCATTAAACAGTTGCAACCTAATTTTGACTCAGCTATCAATTTTGTGCCTTTGAGGGGTGACTTTGCAAGAGGTATTTTCGCCACTCAATATATTGAAACTTCGTTGAGTCTTGCAGATGCTCAATCACTATACTCAGCATTTTATGATCAGCATCCTTTCACCCATTTAACTTCAGAAAACCCCGACATGAAATTGGTGGTGAACACCAACAAGTGTTTCATTCACCTTGAAAAGCATGGTAACAAATTGATGGTTCTTTCGATGATTGACAATTTGTTGAAAGGAGCTTCAGGACAAGCGGTTCAAAACATGAATTTGCTATTCGGGCTTCCGGAAGACCAAGGTTTGAGACTTAAATCCATTGCATTTTAATTCATTAGCACAAAAAAACATACAATGAAAATATTCGACGTATATCCGCTTTACGATATTGAAATCACCAAAGCCAAAGGAGAAAAACTTTGGGACAAAAATGGTGTTGAATACTTAGACCTTTATGGCGGCCATGCCGTGATTTCAATTGGTCACGGAAACGAGCATTATGTGAGCCGTATCAAAGACCAATTAGATAAAATTGCGTTTTATTCAAACTCAGTGAAGATTCCACAACAACAAGAGCTGGCAGATTTGTTGGGAGAGCTTTCAGGTCATGATGATTATCAGCTTTTTTTGTGCAATTCAGGAGCTGAAGCCAATGAAAATGCACTAAAACTAGCCTCTTTCCACACAGGAAAGAAAAAAGTAGTAGCTTTTTCAAAGGGCTTTCACGGCAGAACCTCTTTGGCGGTTGCCGCAACTGACAACAAGAGCATTGTTGCACCTGTCAATGAAACAGACAACATCAGTTTTTTGCCTTTCAATGATGAAGAGGCATTGGAAAGTTATTTCACAGCACATGGTGTTGAAACCTGTGCTGTGATCATCGAAGGAATTCAAGGTGTTGGTGGAATTGTGGAAGCTACCAAACCGTTTTTGCAACTTATCAGAAGACTTTGCGACCAATATGGAGCTTTATATATTGCAGATTCGGTTCAGTGCGGCTATGGCAGAACAGGTAAATTTTTCGCACATGATTATGCTGAAGTGAACGCAGATATATACACCATGGCAAAAGGAATGGGCAATGGGTTTCCAGTTGGCGGCATTTTGATTGCCCCACACATCAAACCAAAATATGGCATGTTAGGCACCACTTTTGGTGGAAATCATTTGGCTTGTGCTGCAGCCATTGCAGTGTTAGAAGTGATGAAAAAAGACCATTTGATACAGAATGCATTCCATCTTGGTGAGTATTTAAAATCTGAGTTATCAAAATTGCCAAATGTGGTGGAAGTGAGAGGCAGAGGCTTGATGATTGGTGTTGAGTTTAATCATCCTATCGAGAAACTTAGAAATGCCTTGGTTCATGAGCAACATATTTTTGTAGGGAATGCCAGCAACAAAAACGTGTTGAGGATTTTACCGGCTTTGAATGTGCCCAAGGAAAGCTTAGAGAAGTTGATTCAAGCCTTGAATTTGCTTTGCAAAGAATCAATGAGTGTTTGAGAATTGATGCATTGATTGAAATTTGGAATGAAATTTGACACAGACACATAAAAAAAGAACACAATGAAAAAGCATTTAATAGCCCTAACTATCATTTCTGTCTCAGTTCCTGCGTTTTGCCAATGGAACATCAACGACATCAGGAAAAAAGTCGAGACTGTCACCGTGAAACCATTGACAGAAGGAGAAATCGCCAACGGTTTGAAAGAAGCCTTGAGAATAGGTTCACAAAATGCTTCAAGACAATTGAATGCGGTGGACGGATTCAATCGAAACAGTCTGGTTAGGATACCTTTTCCGCCGGATGCCAAAATGGTAGCCGACAGATTGAGGCAATTGGGCATGGGCAGAAAAGTGGATGAGTTTGAATTGATAATGAACCGAGCGGCTGAACAAGCAGCAAAGGAAGCAGGTCAAATCTTTGTGAACTCAATTTCACAAATGACCATTTCAGATGCCAGAAACATTTTGAACGGACCTGACAATGCAGCTACCCAGTTCTTGCAAAGAACAAGCACCTCACAGCTCACCAACGCATTCAGACCACATATTGAAAGAGCTTTAGCAAACACATTAGCTACCAAATATTGGACTGAATTGACAACATATTACAACCGCTTGCCTGGAGTTCGCCCTGTGAACACAAACTTGGTGAATTACACCAACGAAAGAGCCATTTCAGGGATGTTTGTGGTGGTTGCAGCCGAAGAACTCAAAATCAGAAAAGACCCCGATGCCAGAGTGACAGACATTTTGAGGAGAGTTTTTGGGCAGAAGTAAATAAATTAATGTGGATTATTATTCATAGAAAATGGTCAATACAGCCATTTTTGCTTTTTGTATATGACCCCTCTCCTGCTCTCGATTGTCAAACAAAACCTAGGTGTTGATGCTCAAAAATTATCTTTAAGCCTATCTGATTTTTCAGTAGAAGACAGGGCATGGATTGTTAACCAAATTGAAAGCAGAAAAAAATTAAAGACCAAAATCAAGGCTTGGCAGAAGGCGGAAATAGTTTTCCCTCATGAATTAGCGATTGAACAATGCTCATCAGAGCTCACGGCTCGTTTCAAAGCCAAAATTTTTCCTAAACAAAATAAAGTTTTAGACCTAACAATGGGTCTAGGGGTTGACAGCTATTTTTTCTCGCTATATCACACACATGTGACCGCAACTGAACCAAACTTTCAAGCTTATGAAAGTGCAAAACACAATTTCAAACAATTGAATGTTGAAAATATTAAAATCTTAAACCAGTCGGCAGAAGAATTTTTATTGACCAATCAAGATCGTTTTGATTTGGTTTTCATTGACCCATCAAGAAGAAATGAAAAGGGAGGAAAGGTTTTCGGAATCTCTGATTGCCAACCTAACATGATTGAGTTGTTGCCAAAATTGTTGAAAATCACTGATAAGATTATCATCAAATTATCCCCTATGCTTGATGTGTCAAAAGCAATTGAAGACTTGAATAGGCTATTTGACATTTATGCTGTTTCAGTTATGAATGATTGCAAAGAATTACTATTAGTGATTCCACATTCAAAAGAAGTTTATACTTTAAATGCTCTTGAATTGGGTTCTGAAACTTCACAAATGCTGACTTGTGACTTAGGAAATGAAAAAGAAAAAGCCATTTTAGGTATGCCCGA
>JBDNDT010000173.1:0-5925 GCA_046718985.1 Cytophagales bacterium | reverse complement strand
CACAACCCTGAACTTGAACTCAAAGCTGTGGTTGACGCTGACACTAGGCTACAATCTTCAATCCACCACTCTGCCACCCACCTTTTGCATGCTGCTTTGAAACAGGTTTTGGGCGAGCATGTGAACCAAAAAGGTTCTTTGGTGAATGCTGAAATGCTTAGGTTCGATTTTTCACACTTTGCCAAGGTAACCGATGATGAGCTGAAAAAAATCGAGCACATCGTAAATGAAAAAATCAGAGCTGCCGTCGCTCTCGATGAAAAGAGAAATGTTCCAATCCAAGAGGCCCTTAAAACAGGTGCAAACGCACTTTTTGGAGAGAAATATGGCGATTACGTTCGTGTAATTACTTTTGACCCGAATTTTTCTATAGAGCTTTGCGGTGGAACACACGTCCAAAATACCTCAACACTAGGCTATTTTAAAATCATTAGCGAATCTTCTGTTGCTGCCGGAGTGAGAAGAATTGAAGCAGTTGCCGGAAAGGCAGCAGATTATTACATAGAAAATGCCTTGGCAACCATAGAACAAGCAAAAGAAAAACTCAAAAGTACCGGAGATTTGTTGAAAAGTATCCAAGCCCTTCAATACGAAAAATCAAAGCTCGAAGCACAATTAGAAAAACTCAATGCAGAACAACTAGCTTCTGAAAAAGAAAAACTTAAACAACTGGTTAAACAAGTGCGTGGTCTCAATGTGTTGATTGCCAAAGCCAACCTTTATAATGCGGATGCTTTGAAGAACTTATGTTTTGAGTTTAAAAACCAGTTCGAGAATCTCTTTTGTGTGATTGGCACCATCGTGGATGAAAAACCTATGTTGGCTGCCATGATTTCAGAAAACCTTGTCAATCAAAAAGGCTTGAATGCTTCAAACATTGTGAGAGAAATTGCCAAAGAAATTCAAGGTGGTGGTGGTGGACAAGCATTTTTTGCAACTGCAGGTGGAAAAAATGCAGAAGGATTAGACAGTGCCTTGGCAAAATCTAAAAAATTGATTGAAAACATAACGGCTGATGCACTATGAAAATATCTTATAACTGGCTGAAAGATTTTTTACAGTTAGAAGAAACTCCCGAACAGCTTTCGAAAATGCTCACCAATGCAGGTCTCGAAGTGGAGGCAGTGGAGAAGTTTGAAAACATCAAAGGTGGTCTTGAAAACGTGGTGGTCGGAAAAGTCTTGACTTGCGAAAAACATCCCAATGCAGACAAACTCAGGGTAACAACCGTTCAAGTGGGTGAAAATGAAGTGTTGCCCATAGTTTGTGGAGCACCCAATGTGGCGGCTGGTCAGAAAGTGGTGGTAGCAAAAGTAGGCGCCGTTTTGTACCCAACAGATGCCGAAAAACCATTAGAAATCGCTAAGGCGAAAATTAGAGGCGAGGTTTCGGAAGGAATGATTTGTGCCGAAGATGAATTGGGCTTGGGTCATTCGCATGATGGAATCATAGTGTTACCGGAAGAAACCCCAATTGGTCTTCAAGCCAAAGAGCTTTTTAACATTGTGAGAGAAACTTATTTCGAAATTGGGCTTACACCAAACAGAATTGACGCTGCCTCACATTTGGGTGTGGCTAGAGATTTGGCGGTGGTCTTGAAAAAAAACTATGTTTTCCCTGACTTAGCAAAAATAAACTTTTCTGAAGCTAAACACATAAAGCTTGAAATTGAAGACCCAAACGCTGTTCCTTACTATTCTGGAGCAATTATAAAAGGGCTCTCTGTGAAGGAATCTCCCGAATGGCTCAAAAACAGACTGAAAACCATTGGTGTGAGACCTATCAATAATGTGGTGGATATCACCAATTATGTATTGCATGAATTAGGCAATCCCCTTCATGCTTTCGACCTCAAGAAAGTAGATGGAAGCATAATTAAAGTTGGTTATTGTGATGAAAATACTCTTTTCAAAACCTTAGATGGAGTGGAAAGAAAACTTTCGGCTCAAGATTTAATGATTAAAAACGCTTCAAAACCCATGTGTTTAGCCGGCGTTATGGGAGGTGAAGATTCGGGAGTTAATGAAAACACTACTGAAATCTTCTTGGAAGCGGCCTGTTTTGATGCTGACATTGTTAGAAAGTCAAGCCAAAAACATGGCTTGAAATCTGATTCTTCTTTCAGATTTGAACGCGGCACAGACCCAATGATGCCCCCAAAAGCATTGGCTAGAGCAGTGAAACTCATTTTGGAAATAGCCGGAGGCGAATTATTAGAAGCAGTTGAATTCAAAACCGCCAAAGTAAGACCCTATTTTGAGGTGAAAGCCAACTGGGGAAGAATCAGAAACCTCATCGGAATATCCATTTCAAACGAAGAAATGAAAACCATCTTCGAAAGATTGGAAATGAAAGTTTCTGAAAGTTCGAACGAGGACATCATCGTGCAAGCGCCTACCTATCGTGTGGACGTGACCCGCGAAGCAGATCTCGCAGAAGATGTGTTGAGAATTGTGGGACTCGATCAGGTTTTGCTTTCCGAAAATTTAGGCACAACTTATATAGCTGAACATCCTGAAACCTCAGAAGATGAGGTGATCAGGAATGTGAGCAATTTGTTGGCACATCAAGGTTTTTTTGAAATGGTTTGTAACTCACTCACCAGTTCAAAAAGATTGAAATATTTACCCGCTGTTTCAGAACAAGAAATCGTCCAAATCTTAAACCCTCTGAGTGAAGAGCTCAATATCATGAGACCCAGCATGGTTTTTTCAGGATTGGAAGCCATAGCCTATAACCTAAATCGAAAACAAAAAGACTTAAAGCTTTTCGAACTGGGAAAAATTTATTCCAAAAAGGAAAAAGGCTATGAAGAACAAAAACAATTGAGCCTCTGGCTCACAGGTGATTTCTATTTGGAAAGTTGGAGACAAACCCAACGAAAAGCCGACTTCTATGACATGGCAGAATTGGTTTTTGGAATTTTCCAACAGCTAGGGGTGTTTCAGCAGGCAGAATTGAAATCTGAAAACCTTAGTGATGAAATCAAAGAAGGGGTTTCTATAGTTTTTGCAAAACAAAAAATTGGGCAAATCGGCTTCATAAAACCTGAATTGTTGAAGGAGTTTGGCATTAAACAACCCGTGATTTGGGCAAATCTCGACTTTGAAAAACTTTTCAACCAAATCAAAAAAGGCTTGAAAGTGAAGGAAATCTCGAAATTCCCCGAAGTGAGAAGAGACCTTTCTTTGGTACTTGACAAAAACGTCAGTTTCGATGAACTCAAAAAACTGGCACTAGGAAAGAAAATCAAAGACATCAATTTGTTTGATGTGTATGAGGGAGATAAGATTGAACAAAACAAAAAAGCCTATGCCTTGTCTTTCATGATACAACCCACCGAAAGAACACTCACAGACGAAGAAGTGGATAACATCATGAGTCAACTGATTCAAGGTTACGAAAAAGAATTCGGGGCAATGATTCGGAAGTGAAAATAATTAGTTTAAACCAATATTATGAGCTTGTATTTAGCAACCAGTTTTTAAACTTTTAATAAATTTCTGTTAATTTATTTGCTCAATTTTAATTTCCCTTCGATTCTAAAATATAACAATTAAGTTTCAAAAATAGCATGATTATATCAGTTGCCGAAAGGCTGAAAAATGTTGAAGATTATTACTTCGTGAAGAAGCTGGAACAAATAGCCTTGATGAACAAAGAAGGCAAAAATGTTATCAATTTAGGAATTGGCAGTCCTGATCTTCCTCCATCTCAAGAAACTATAATTGAATTGAATTCAGTGGCAAACCAGACCAAAAGCCACGGCTATCAGGCTTATCGTGCAATTCCTGAGTTTAGAGAGGCTGTTTCAACGTTTTATAAACAAGCATATTCCGTAAATTTAGACCCTAATTCAGAGGTTTTGCCTTTGATGGGCTCAAAAGAGGGTATCATTCACATTTCTCTTGCATTTTTAAATCAAGGCGATGCTGTTTGGATTCCAAATCCCGGTTATCCTACTTATTCTTCAAATTCAAAATTGGTTGGTGCCAAAGTTATTAATTACGATTTGACCCTTCAGAACCAATGGCAACCTGATTTAAATCAACTGGAGCAACAATGGAATGAACATCAACCGAAATTGTTATGGATAAACTATCCTCACATGCCAACAGGTGCAAAACCTGACTTGAAAGTGATGCAACAATTGGTGAAGATGGCTAAGGAGAAAAAGTTTTTGATAGTTCATGACAATCCTTACAGCCTTGTCTTGAATGATGAAGCACCTTTTAGCTTTTTACAGATTGAAGGAGCGAAAGAAGTTTGCATAGAACTCAACTCGACAAGTAAATCTTTCAACATGGCCGGATGGAGAGTGGGAATGTTAGTAGGAAGAGGTGATTATCTTTCAGCAGTTTTGAGGGTGAAAAGCAATGTTGATTCAGGAATGTTCCTTGCAATTCAAAAAGCGGCAATCAAGGCTTTAGCCAATTCGAATGATTGGCATGATGAACGAAACAAAATTTATGCTGATC
This sequence comes from Cytophagales bacterium, assembly GCA_046718985.1. GTDB lineage: Bacteria > Bacteroidota > Bacteroidia > Cytophagales > UBA9547 > JBDNDT01. Next base: position 1,447 of record JBDNDT010000173.1, on the reverse strand, counting down.
GCAGAAAATCAGTTCTTGAGATTTTTGATTATTTAGGTTGCGAATATGATTTGAGTCAAACAGGTATGTTTGTTTGGGCAAAACTTCCAAAGGGAAGAGAAGATTCAATAGCTTTTGCTGATGAGATTTTAGAAAAAGCCCATGTTTTTTTGACACCGGGAGATATTTTTGGCTCAAATGGACGTGGTTTTCTCAGAATATCACTTTGTTCTTCAAAAGAAAACATAGAAAGTGCACTTTTCAGAATCAAAGAAATTTCTGATTTTTCTAAAATTTGAAATAAATATCAAACAAAATTGAAACAACGCTTGCAAAGATTTGGATGTTTGTATAATTTTACGTTCTGATAGTATAAATCTAATATGCAGGTTATGAAAAAAGTGTTTAATGCAATGAAATATGTGCCTGGCATTCTTGTCGGAGCAGCTTTATTATCAGCTTGCTCGAAATCCGGCAACCCTACCAGCACTAAACCGGGCAAATACAGCACGGTTACCGGGCTACCTTACAATGAGGAAGGTGGTTTCCAAGTGAACCCTTTCAGAGGTCAACCCGAAGGACCTAACTTGGTGTTCATCGAGGGTGGTAGAACCGTATTAGGTACATTTGAAGAGGATTTGCTTAACACTCATGATAATATTGAGAGAACTGTTACAGTAGCTTCTTTTTACATGGATGAAACTGAAATCGCTAACATTCACTGGTTAGAATATATGTTTGCCGTTCAAAGAGACTCATCAGAAGAAGCTTATAAAGCAACTATGCCAGATACTACTGTTTGGGCAAGTGAATTGGCATATAACGACCCCTATGTAGATCATTATTTAAGATATCCGGGTTTTCGTTTCTTTCCGGTTGTGGGTGTCACTTGGAAACAAGCTGTTACTTATTCTGATTGGAGAACATTGGTTGTGAACAAGAAACTTGCTGATGAGGCTGGTGTTCAAGTTCCTGAAGATGGTGGAAGAATTCCTTTGGAAACAGGTGTTGTGTTGCCTAATTACAGGTTGCCATCAGAAGCTGAATGGGAATATGCTGCATATGCTTTGATTGGAACACAGTGGTTAGATGAAAACCAAACGCAAAAAAGACTTTATCCATGGGATGGTCATGCTTTGAGAAATCCTTATGGAAAGCAAATGGGCTTCATGTTGGCAAATTTCAAAAGAGGTCGTGGTGATTACGCAGGTATCGCAGGAAAATTGAATGACGGTGCTATGATTACAGATTATATTTACTCTTATCCACCAAATGATTTCGGTTTATACTGCATGGCAGGCAATGTGAGTGAGTGGGTTTATGACGTTTACCGTCCTCTTTCATTCCAAGATTTTGATGATTTGAATCCGTTGAGAAGAGATGGTTTCTTGGATGCTGAAAAAGGTTATGACAAAAAAGGTTTACAAACTTTGATTGACGACCATGTAAGGGTTTATAAAGGTGGTTC
>JBDNDT010000172.1:0-5941 GCA_046718985.1 Cytophagales bacterium | reverse complement strand
AGGTTAAACCAATGTTAATTTGAGGTTATTAAAAGGTTATAATCCAATTTTCACCTTAACATAAAAATAACTTGACAAACTAAAATCAAATCAATCAAATTGTTATTTAGCTAGTTGATGAATAAATGAAGATTAAAAAATCCTGTTTTGAGCATGATTATTTAAAACTATCATAACATTGCCTAATAATAGTTCAAAAACAAAATACTATCGCAAAAAACCGATAAATCCTGATTTCACTTTCATGTAATCAATTCTTTATAGCTAAAATGTCTTAAACAAGCCATAAATTCATGTCTAAAATTTTAGATTTGAAAGTTCTAAACTGACTTCAAAAGAAGCTTTTTCTAGAAATAAATTGAAAATTAAAGATTCAACTTATCAATGACTTCACATAAAAACTTTCTGTGCAATGATGACTTATAATTAGGAAGTTGTTAAAATCTTGTATTGAATGTAAGAAAATAAGCTGCTGAACCACCTAATGTAATTCGGTTTAAAAAAGAATTTTTCCATTTAAGTTAATTCTTAACATTGACATAATTCAAATATGAAGCTTATGCGCTAAATTTGTAAGTCTATTTCTTTTGTTATTGTTCAACTCTTTATTTTTAACCTAAAGATGAATTTCTTAAATTTCTTGTCCTTTTCTATCGGTAAAGGCGCAGATAGTAAACATATATCCCAAAGCAATTATATCAGTCGTGATTTGAGTTGGCTCAAATTTAACTATAGAGTTGTTGATCAAGCCAAAATCGAAAGCAGGAGCATACCCGACCGCTTGAAATTCCTTGCAATTGCCGCTTCAAATCTTGATGAGTTTTTTATGATCAGGGTAGGAAGTTTGTATAATTACCTTGACTATAAAAAAGAAAGAATTGATTATTCAGGCCTGAAAGTAGAGCCTTTTAAGAAAAAATTATTTTCTGAGGTAAAAAGATTTGTGAAAGATGTGTATGATTACTACAATGATACACTTTCGCCAATTATGCATGAAGCAGGCATCAACATCTGTAGTTTAGACCAACTCACAGATGAAGAAAAAAAAGAGGTGGAGTCGTTTTATTCTTACACAGTTCATCCGATGCTCACCCCTATGTTGCTCGACAGCTACCATACTTTCCCGGTTTTAGGAAACAAAGTGCTTACATTCGGCATCGTGACCATGGAAAGCGACGGAATGAAAGAGAGCAAGAAACTCTCTTTTGTGCAGTTACCACAAAACTTGACTAGGTTTTATACCATCATCCGTGAGGGCGAAGTGCTTTTCATTCCCATCGAAGAAATCATCAGAACCAACATCCACAGTTTGTTCAGAAATGTGGAAATCGAATCAGTGAATCTTTTTAGAATTGTTAGAAACGGTGATTTTTCAGTTGAAGAAAGTGATGACACTGACAACAACTTCATTGAAGAAATCAAGCAAAAAATCAAAAACAGAAAAACGGGCAGAGTCGTGAGGGTTGACATAGAAGAAAACGCCTCTGACTGGATGCTGAAATTGCTCATGGAACGTTGGGATATTGACCATGACAACATTATTGAATTAAACAATATTATAGACATCACCTGTTTGTGGCAAATAGTGAAACACCCTGAGTTCAGGGGTGCTTGCTATCAACCTCCGGCACAAGTGAAGCCTCTTAGTTTTCCGAAAGAACAAGTAGATATCTTTGAATATTTGAAAAAGAAGGATGTTCTGATTCACCATCCTTACAACAGCATGGAAGTCTTTATGCAGTTATTAGAGTCAGCAGCAGAAGACCCTCATGTGTTGGCGATCAAAATAACCATTTACAGGCTGGCAAAAGATTCGCGCATCACCCAAGCGCTTTATAAAGCAGCAGAACTTGGAAAACACGTTTCTGTTTTGTTTGAAGTGAAAGCGCGTTTTGATGAAGAGAATAATATCAAACAAGCACAATGGTTGCAAAAAGCAGGTTGTTTTGTGATTTATGGTTTAGGGAGCATCAAAACACACTCTAAACTATGTTTAATTGTGAGAAAAGAACCGGAAAGCGATAAAATCACCCGTTATGTACACATGTCTAGTGGAAACTACAACGAAGTGACCTCAAAACTTTATACTGATGTTTCTTTGCTCACCACAAATGAAATTTATGGAAATGATGTGTCTGAGTTTTTCAATGTCGTGACAGGTCATTCTCAACCTCCGCCATATCAATACCTTATTGCAGCACCTCACAACATGCGCGAGCAATTGATTGATTTGGTGAAAATTGAAATTGAAAATGCTAAAAACGGATTAGCTTCGGGTATTGTGATAAAAATTAACTCTTTACAAGACTTGGAGTTTATATCAGCACTTTATGAGGCTTCAAATGCAGGAGTACCTATCAAATTGATTGTGAGAGGAATTTGCTGTTTAAGACCCGGGAGAAAGGGGCTTAGTGAAAACATTTCCGTAAAATCAATTGTGGGTGAATTTTTGGAACATGCGAGGTTATTTTACTTCCATCAAAACGGAAATCCAAAAGTCTATGGAGGCAGTGCTGATGCCATGGTGAGAAGTTTTGATAGAAGAGTAGAATCCCTTTTCCTCATAGCTGATGAACAATTGAAAAGAGAATCCATAAACATATTGTATTTTAACCTCAAAGACAATGTGAATTCTTATTGGATGAATGAAGAAGGTGAATATGAGAAATCAAAAATTGAAGAAAATCAAATGCCTTTTGATTTGCACAAAGAGTTTTATAGGGTGAGTCTTGATAAAATTGACAAAGCATCTTTGTTTTAATATATCAATAAGCACCTAAAGCCTTCTTTTTGAAGCAGAAAACCTAAGATTGAATGGGTTAGTTTGTCAATTCAACAAATTAACCCATTTTTGTTCTAATCTTTCGATTCAAGATTTAACAAAACCATTCACTTCCCAACATGGCAAGCAAAAAACTTTTCCTTCTCGATGCCTTAGCACTTATTTACAGAGCACACTTTGCACTGTCAAAATCACCCAGAATCAACTCAAAAGGAGAGAACACCAATGCTTCCTTTGGATTCACTAACACCTTGCTTGAAGTTTTACAAAAGGAAAAGCCCACTCACATTGCGGTTGTGTTTGATTCTCATGCACCCACTTTCAGGCATGAACAATTTGAGGCTTACAAAGCCCACCGAGAAGAGCAACCAGAAGACATCACTTCAAACCTGCCACATATCAAAGAAATCATTGCCGGTTTCGGAATTCCGGTTTTGGAAAAAGATGGATATGAAGCCGATGACGTGATAGGCACGCTCGCCAAAATGGCCTCCAAAAAAGATTTCATCACTTATATGATGACCAGTGACAAAGATTATGGCCAATTGGTTGAAGAAAATATTTTCATTTATAGACCTGCTTTCATGGGCAAAGGTCCGGAGGTTTTAGACATTGAAAAAGTGAAAGAAAAATTCAACATCCAACATGTTGATCAAGTGAGAGACATTCTCGGACTCATGGGCGATGCATCAGACAATATTCCCGGAATTCCCGGAATTGGCGAAAAAACAGCACAAAAGTTCGTCGACGAATATGGTTCTGTTGAAAACCTAATAGCCAATGCAGACAAACTCACAGGCAAAATGAAGGAAAATGTGATTAATTTTGCCCAACAAGGCATCATGTCTAAAGAATTAGCCACCATTCATGTGAATGTTCCCATTGAATTCGATGAAGAAGCCCTGAAATATACCGGCCCTGTCAAAGAGAAACTAGAACCGATTTTAGACCGTCTAGAGTTTAGAACCATCAAAAAAAGACTCTTTGGAGAAGAAAATTCATCAGGTACATCTTCAAACAAGAGCCAATCCAACAATGGTCAGCTTTCAATGTTTAGCGAAACACCCGATTCAGGAGTCACTTCAACAGCCGTTAATACCTATCAAGAAGAAAGTTCTAAGGATAATATCAACACAGTAGTTTATGACTATAGGATTCTCGAAAGCATAGACGAAATGAAAGCCTTGGCTTTCCACCTCAGCAGACAAAAAGAATTTTGTTTTGACACAGAAACTGACAGCACAGACTCTTTGAATGCAGAATTGGTCGGCATGTCATTCTGCTTTGAAGAAAAAACAGCCTACTATATTCATTTTGACGGAAACTCATCAAGAACAGAAATAATTCTTTCCATTTTCAGTCCGATTTTTGAAAACCCCGGAATTATGAAAATCGGCCAAAACATTAAATATGACCTTCAAGTGCTTAAAAATTACGGCATCAACTTGAAAGGACAACTATTTGACACCATGTTGGCGCATTATCTGATTGACCCTGACACCAGACATAACATGGATGTTCTTGCAGAAAATTACCTGAATTATACCCCTATCTCAATTGAGGAACTTATCGGCAAAAAAGGAAAATCTCAAGGAAACATGAAAGACCTTTCTGCCGAAGAAATCTTTATTTATGCAGCAGAAGATGCAGATATCACATATAGACTCAAAAACATATTCGAACCTCAGCTTTCACAAAACCAACTAAATAGCCTTTTCGAAGAAATCGAAACACCACTCATCAAAGTGTTGGCAGACATGGAAGCCGAAGGTATCACCATAGACACCAACGCACTAAAAGAAATCTCAGCAGAACTTGAAAAAGAAATCATCCTCTCAGAACAAAAAATTTATGAAATAGCAGGTCTTAAATTCAACATTGCTTCTCCCAAACAACTAGGTGAGGTCTTGTTTGAGAAACTTAAACTCGACCCCAAAGCCAAAAAGACCAAAACAGGGCAATATGCCACAGGAGAAGAAGTCCTCAGCAAACTTGCTTATGAACACCCGATAGTGAACCATATTCTCGAATATCGCGAGTTCCAAAAACTTAAATCAACTTATGTTGATGCATTGCCACAACTTATTTCAACAAAAGACGGAAGGGTGCATACCTCATTTAACCAAGCCGTTGCCGCTACGGGAAGATTAAGTTCGACCAACCCAAATCTTCAAAATATCCCCATCAGAACAGATAGGGGAAAGGAAATCAGAAAAGCTTTTGTGCCACGGAATGAAGAATACACTATACTTAGCGCAGATTATTCACAAATTGAACTGCGAATCATGGCAGCATTCAGCCAAGACCCTGCCATGATTGAAGCTTTCCATAACGGAATTGATATTCATGCCGCAACAGCAAGCAAGGTTTATGGTGTTGATCTGAAAGATGTTAACTCAGAAATGAGAAGAAAAGCAAAAATGGTCAACTTTGGAATCATTTATGGCATCACACCATTTGGTCTTTCACAAAGACTAGACATTCCAAAAAAAGAAGCAGCGGATATCATTGATGCTTATTTCAACCAGTTCTCAAAAGTTAAAACCTATATGGACTCATGCATCAACCAAGCTAGAGAACAAGGTTTTGTCACCACCATCACCGGAAGAAGAAGGTATCTAAGAGACATCAATTCTTCTAACTTCACCCTAAGAGGTTTTGCTGAAAGAAACGCCATCAATGCTCCTATTCAAGGAAGCGCCGCAGACCTCATCAAAAAATCGATGATTGATATTCACCAAGAACTGACGAAAAGAAACACCAAAACCAAAATGCTGCTTCAAGTGCATGATGAATTGCTTTTTGACCTTCACAAAGATGAGAAGGACGAACTCATGCCAATGATTGAAAATGCCATGAAAAACGCCATAAAAATTGGAGTGCCTTTGGAAGTGGGAATGGGAATCGGTGAAAATTGGTTGGTGGCACATTGATTTGAAAACCATTTCTTACTAAGGTTTATTAAAAACTCCTTAATTGATTTATGTGAGGCTTATTGATAAAATTCAGTCATTGAGTGAATTTGAATACAAAAAAGGTGTTTCAAAAAAATGATACACCTTTTCAAAAAAATATTGCATAACAGACTTAGGTCAATATTTCAACACCTTCAGCTGTTTCTTGATAATTCATCGAAGTAATATCTTATGTTCGAGTTTA
>JBDNDT010000171.1:0-5942 GCA_046718985.1 Cytophagales bacterium | reverse complement strand
TTTTCTTGCTTACAGGAATGATATGATAATTCGTCTGAGCTGAAATTAACCCTGATAAAAAAACCAACAAGAGAAAAATCAACGGTATTTTCATCTCATCAACATCATTTTTCGAGTGAAAACAAACTCGCCTGAATGAATCCTTAATAAATATAAGCCATTTTCGCAATTTGGAGGAAATGTGTAAGGGATTGTATAATTCTTTACTTCTACTTCTTCGTCTAATACAGTTTCAATATGCCTCCCTTTGTTATCGAAAATGTCCATTCTCACTTTCCTTGGGCTGCGAGCATGAAACATGAGATAGGTGAAACCTGATGATGTTGGGTTAGGGAAATTTTGATGAAGATAGATTTGATCGAAGTTAATGAAGTCTCGTGAGTTATCATATTTGAATCGACAACTGTTGAGATCTGTTCGGCTAAGGAAAAAATTCTTCTTTCCACCTGTTGTTTCAAATCTTATTGTGCTGTCAGGGGAATAAGACTGTTCAAACTGACCACCGATGTATATGTTATTTCCAAAATCGGATAAAATTCCCTTAACATCACCTTTTCCTGATGCTGAGACAGATTTTGCGGCTAATATTTCGCCGTTTTCTGACAATTTAACTAAATAACCGTTTTCGGATCTTGAAGGCTCTCCTTCGCATGTGCTAATTATAGGGTTTTCAGGTTGCCCGCCAAATCGGAAACCTGTTTTGAATTTTCCGGCAATGAAAATCTCATTTCTCGAATCAACAGAAATATGATTAATGTTTGCTTCACCCAAAGGATTTGCATTTATAGCCCAATCTAATTTGAGTTCTGAATCGAATTTTGCTAAAAATGCATCCTTTTTGCCTTGATTGCTAAACCTTAGTAAACCAATGTTGTGGGTGACCGATTCAACTTCGCCTGCTACTAAGAAATTTCCTTTGTTGTCAGTTTCAATGGTTTTGATTTTGTGTTCTTTTGCTCCTGAAAACTGAGTGAAAAAGGTAATAGGATTAAGTGCACTGTCGAGTTTTAAAATAAATGGGTTTTTGTTTACGCCTCTCATAATCTGAGTTTCTGAAAGTGGTAAGCTGCCTGCGAAATTTCCACCAATAAGAATATTGCCGGCACGGTCAGAACCCATGCCCTCGATTTTTTCACTGTTCGGACCACCAAAACGTTGAACTTTAGAAATTTTTCCTTTTGGATTAATTTTAATCAATAGTAGATCCTCTCCACCTACAGGGCGATATAGGGTGTTGTTGATAGTTAAAAACTCTTTAAGATTCGTTCCTAAAATTATGGAACCGTCAGGCAAAACTGTGAAACCTTTAGCATCCATTTTCGCTCCTGAACTTTCCGGTTGAACAGCGTAGATAAGTTTTCCTAAGGCATCATACTTCAAAATTACTGCGGTTTTGTCAGAGGGCCTTCGAACAATCAATGATGAATCTGGAAATACATAGGCTGATTTAAGCTCAAAAAATAGATAAACATTTCCCAAAGGATCGGTTTCCATTTTCTTAATAGTTATATCCTCTCTGTTTTGACAGAAGAATGCAACTGAATTTAACAACCTTCCTTCAAGATTGAGGAAGATTAAAAATGAACTTTTTTTGTTGGTTACTGAATCATGGCTTAACCTTAAACCACCAATAGTGACAGAATCTTTGAATGTACCCGAAACTACTATCCTGTTGTTGGGTAGTCTTTTTATTGAAGTACATTCTGTTTCAGAACCATTAGATGATGTGAGATGCCAAGGGTTGTTTTGCCCCCAAATCACAAAGGGGGCAAAGAATAAAACTATCAGCAAAAAAACGTTTAATATCATTTATGATTTTTTCTCTTTCTTTTGTTCTTCTGTTTTTTTCTCGGATTTCTGAGACTCTTTTTCATTCCATTTGGCAAGTTGTTCTTTGTTTAAAACACCTTTAATCCCGTTAATGAAACTTGCTTTTGCAATCTCTTCTTCTGATTTTCTTGCTTCTTTTATTTTTTCGGACTGTTCTTTTCCTTCTTCTTTGGGGTATTTGTTTTTAATCTCAGCTTTGGATTTTTCATATTTAAGTGCAAGCTTCAAGACTTCCTGTTTTTGATTGTCGTCTAGTCCTAAATCATCTTGATATTTTTCAGCCTTTTTTTGTGCCTTGAGCTCTGGGGTTTCCACTTCTTTCCTATCTTTCATCTTCCCTTCTTTGGCTTTGAATGATTTCAATAGAGCTATTTGCTCTTGTGTCAAGATGGCAGATAGTTTGGTTAGATACTTTTCTTTAATTTTTTCTTTAGCTTCCTTTTCTTGTTTTCTGAGATTTGACTTTTCATCTTCATTTTGTGCGGTTTTCTTTAAATCCCTGTAAGCAATCTTCAAACTGTCAAGCTCTGTTTTTTGACTTTCAAAAATTTCTAACACCTTTTTTTTGGTTATCTCGTCTAAACTTAGCTCTTGCAACATATCTTCTCTAAATTCGACCGGTTGTTCTTTAGAGATTTCTTTGGTTTTTGAGGTGCAAGACTGTACACCAAACCATACTAAAATTGAAAGGGATATTAAACTGATGGTTTTCATGAATTTATTATTTCTTAATGAATGACTGAACTTTTCCGTTTTGAGTGTTTTTTAATAAATAAACCCCCGGTTCCAGGTTTGACACATCTAATTTTGTGTTTTCTGTTGATCCAATGTATGTCACATTGTTCATTCTTATTCCTTGAAGGTTCAAGACTTCAAAATTTCCGGTTTCAGAAACTTTAATAAAATTATAACTTGGATTAGGATGAATAGCTAGACTTCTATTTGCGATATTATTTCCAAAAAGGAAATTTGTGGCATCATCTTTTAATTTAATTCGCAAGCCCAGACCTGTTCTCGAAAATGTGTTTTCAGGGAAATCAATGTTAAAATCGTCAAAACTAATGTTATCACTGAAATTGCCACCAATAATCAAATCATCATTAGACGTTGCTACAGATTCAAAGTTGCTTTCAGAAATGCTGTTTGCTGCTGTCAAACTTTCTATCTGATAGTTTTGCGTGTTTACTTTCAATAGAAAACCTGATTTTACATCTCTTTGAATATCATTTTCGCCAAATATTATCGAACGAATGAACTGCCCAACAACATAAAGTGTATCACCAAAAACAGCCATTTTGTTGATTTTTGTCTCTGATGAGTTAGGTGCAGAACTGTTGGCTGCCCAAGCCCAGTCAACTTGTTTGTTTTTGTAAGCTACCAAAAAAGAAGATTTTTTAGGGTAATTTTCAAAAGCAAATTCACCAATTGAGAATGAGTTTTCAAATTCACCGCCTATAAAAACATTGTCTCCTGCAAGTTGTAAAGTCTTTGGTTTAGTTTTATTTGAAGAACCAATATTTAGAACGTTCAAAGCATTGAAATCTTTATCCAAAACACCAAGTACACCAATCTCTTGACTTAAAGGGTTTGAAATATTTAAAGTTGTTCGTAAACCTAATATCCCTGCATTTTTCTTCAAAGAACCTAACACCCAAATTTCAGATCCATTGGAAGCAATTAGCTCTAAATTAGCATCTTCGTTTCCGCAAGTGAGCACCGTTGAGCCTGAAATTAAACTACCTAGTGTGTTAAATTTCAAAATTGAGGCAACAGTCTTTGTTCCCGGGTTAGTGAGTTGAATTTCTCCTAAGCTTAAAGATCCACCTTTTAGTTTTATTCCTAGAAATACCTCATTTTCAATAATGGCAACTCCCATACCCTCTGTTTCAATAAGTGAAGAATTTGCAGGAACTGCATAAGCCCACAAAATATCACCTGTGCTTGATATTTTAGCTAGATAAGCTGCTTTTTTATTGAAACTTTCAACTAAAGAGCGATTGTTGGAATAATCAATTGTCCCTTTGATTTGGCCACAGACATAAGTGTTTCCAGAAGCATCGCAAACAAGGCTTTTGATGTTTATTTCTGAACTTGCATTCGGAGAAAATGAAGCCACCCATGCTGTGGTGCCGTCGGCTTTTCCAGCAACTAAAGCAACATTTTTAGTGCCAACCGAGCCATGATATTTTTGGTTTTCCACAAACAAAGTGTCTTGAAATTCAACACCATAGATAAAATATGTTCCATTATATGACAGTTGCTTAACAGATGATTGTCCTGTGCCGTTGAAGGTTTGTCCAGTAGAATTTATGATAATTGACAACGATGCAATTAATAAGTATAGTTTTTTCATTACCTTTTATTTAGACTGATTATAAATATGTCACAAAAGTATGTGTGATTTTATTGGGTCGCAATACCAAGAAAGTAGTATTTTATTTAGACTTGTTAAAAGCTGTTTATTTGTTGTTTTTAACTTGACAATGACCAAGTATTAAGCCTGAGAATTTTTGTTGTATCCTCAATATCTTAGATGTTCTACAAATTCAAATTGCTACATAAGAGAAAGATTTTTTTACTTGTATATACCAAAAAATTGGTATTTTGAATCTTTATACATTTTATAAGTAATTGTAAATAAGTTCATTACTTGTTTTTAATGCTAGTTGTTAATTGTATTCAGTCTAAATAAACATAGATTTAGAGGTGATTTTATTTACTTTTGTTATTTAGAATGATTTTACATAAGTGGATAGTTTGATTAAAATTTCTTTAAAGTTTAAGTCTGCGCTTCTCAAAGAAGGGGTTCGTAATCTGTTAGTGAAGCAAATGGCATTAGTGAGCATATTAGAAAATGAAAACAAATCAATGTCAAAAGTTGATTTATTGCTAACAGACCATGAAGTTGAGAATAACTCATTATATTGCTATGGGATAGTGAAGTTTCAGCAAAACGGAACCATTCAATTGGAATGGCACAACAGTCATTTTATGACAGAGACTAAAAAACAGGTTTTGGAAGAAATATATACTCTTTTGTGTGAAAATGATAATTATGAAAGACAAACAGAATACAATTATCAGTTGTCTGATAGAGAATTAGAAGTTTTAGGTTATATATGCAAGGGAAAAAAAAACAGTGAAATAGCTGAAATTTTATTTATTTCTGAAAATACAGTGGCAACACATAGAAGAAACCTTATGAAAAAAATTGGTGTCAATAAAACCAGTGAGTTGATAATTTGGGGATTTAAGAATAATATTTTATTCTGATTAGAGTTTTGTGATTCTGATTCTTTATGCAGAATCATTCAAAAAAAATGATGGGTCATAAGATATTGTTTTTTATTATTTTTGCAATTAAGGAAGGCTGTCTTATCGCGCCTTGCCTATGGTGAGGTGAGGAAAGTCCGGGCAACGCAGGGTGTCATACCTCGTGAAAGCGAGGGGGGGAGCTCTATAAACTTCTCACAGACAGTGCCACAGAAAACAAACCGCCTTTGAAAAAAGGTAAGGGTGAAAAGGTGGGGTAAGAGCCCACCGGTCAAACGGCAACGTTTGATGCAAGGTAAACCTTATGAGTTGCAAGGCCAAATAGGTTCCGAAGAGCTTGCTCACAGTGCGACCCGTACTGATTCGGAATGGGTAGGCTGCATCAGATAAATGATAAGACTAGACAGAACCCGGCTTATAGGCCTTCCTTGAATTTGAAAACACAAACGAAATGTTTAAAAAAACTATATTTCTCTTTTTTTTACTTGCATTTTCAGGACAAGTTTTTTCTCAATTCGCTAGAAAACATTGGTTTGCTATTCCACATTTCACCGCAGATCACGCAGACAGACCTGTCTATATTATCATAAGGGCATCAGATTATAAAGGACAATACACCATTTCTTTGCCCTCAAGAAATCAACAATTGTTTTCCGGAAACATAGAACCTCGACAAACGATTATATTAGACTTTTCACCTTATGTAAACATCACCAAACCCTTACCTTTCAATGCAATTCACAAAACAGGACTTTTGATTGAATCGAATGTCCCGATTGCAGCATTTTTTGAAGTGATGGGAGACTCGCCAGGCAATGCCGGGCCTGCTGATAACACTG
>JBDNDT010000170.1:0-5945 GCA_046718985.1 Cytophagales bacterium | reverse complement strand
GGAATTGCAGTTGACGATTGATAGCCTTTGGCTTCCACTACAAGGAATATTTTGTTGCCTTCGGTGCTTTTGATAGCATAGCAAAAATCGGGGTTGTAATCTCCCAACGGTGTTTTGATTTTCAGGCGTGGAAGTTTCCCGAAAATTTCAATGCTATCAATGTCGGGGTCTTGCTCCACAATTTCCAATTCAAAATCACTATCGTATTCAATTACTTCTTCAAATACCCATTTGGTTTTTAAACTGAAATCGCCTGCAATGTCTTTTTGAAATTTGCCTACGCTTCCTGTATCTAAATAGGTTTTCCCTTTTTCGGTTTTGAATACATTTGGCAAACCTGTTCCGTTAATACCGTCATACTTAATGTTTGCTTTGAGCATAGCAATTAAGTTCTTGTTGATTATTTCGGAAATTTCTCTTTGTGCCTGTTCAGGATTGTTGCAGAGCATTTTTGTTTTGAAATCATCGCTCAAAGCATTGAAAATCTTAACTACAAATGAAATAGGGGTTTTGGTTTTGTTTGACAACGTGCGAACTAATTCCAAATAGTCAATTTTGCTTTTGTAGGAAACGGTATTGGTTAGCTTTTCTGTAATGGCGTGTTGTTCGCCAATTTTGTTTATGTTGAGTTCTGCACGAATGGTCTGCAATAGAATTTCCTCAATGTTTACGGCTTCTATTTGCGTTTTAATGTTTTGTATCAGTTGGCTTTCCTGCTCTTCGGTCAAAGTTTCCAACACATAGAAAGCATTTTTATTGATAGCGTTCCAAAGGTTTTGAAATTCTTGCAAGTGCGTTGCCTTAATGAAAACTTTCTTTTTCTCTTTTTTCTTCTCGGCTTTCTGAACGTAAGTGTTTGTGTCGGTTGCAAACAAGCTTTCAATGGCTTTCACTTGTTCTTCTGGCAAATTTTGTTCTTTTAGAATAGCTGAAAACTCAGGCGATTTTTCGTAAATCTTTTGTCCGTCAACAATTGCCTTGCGAACAATCATTTTCTTGCCTTTCAAAATATCATCAACCAATGTAACTACCGTATCATCATCAAAGCCCGATTTTTCTTTGAGTATTTTAATCAGTTCCTGCTCTGTAAATGTTTCAGAAATGAGGAATGAGTTACTTAAAATTTCGTTTTGAATTGCCTCAACAAAACCGTGTTCTTTGCTTGATACAACTACATCAAGGTTGTTGATTTTCCAAAATGCTTCTTGGTCGTCATTCAGATTTTTAAGTGTTTGACGCTGTAAGTTTTGATTTACGCAAATGCGTAAACCTCTTCCAATTTGTTGCAATTTTGATATTTCACTTCCTTGATTAGAAAGTTTACAGATTGTGAAAACATTCGGATTGTCCCAACCTTCTTGCAATGCCCAAATAGAGAAAATGAAACGAGTTGGACTTTCAAACGAAAGCAATTTCTTTTTGTCTTTCAGAATTTCGTCAACTCCTGCTTTTACTTTTTCGTCTGCGTTTCCTTTGTCGCCTGAAAAATATCCTTTGTGAACTTGCAGAGTATTGTCACTATCAAAATCGTTCTGCAAGAATTTATAATAGTCGCTTGTTTGGTCAAGGTTGTTTACAATTTCTTCGCGTTGGTTTTTGTATTCTTCTTCAAAAAAGTTTTTGATTTTTGGATTGTCGCCACGAAATAAACTGGTGTCGCTCTCCATAAAAAACAAGGTCAATGCTTTTATGCCTTGCTCAAACAATCCTTTTTCTTTTTCAAAGTGAATTTTGATTGTTTCTTTAATCATTGCCTGCAATGATTCGTCCGACAAGGAGTAATCAACCTTTTCAATCGTTTCGTCCGCTAAAATAATGGTGTCTTTGTTTATTTTCTTAATGCTTTTGCCATTGAAAACTGCTCCAACGCCTAATTCTCGTCTGGCAATAATTCCATTGGTTAAAGTGCTTACAATAGCTTTATTAACTGTTCCTACTTTTTCAATTCCAATAAGTGTATCTGTATTCTCAACTACATCCTGCGTGTAAACAATAATTTTCTTAACCAAACTTTTTCGGAATGAAGAAATACTATCTAAAACATACGCTACGTTTGATAAAGGCAAACTGTCTTTTTTCTTTGGAAATGTTGCTCCAAAACGCAAAAAGTAATTCTCAAAACCTTCAAAATAAGTTTTAAAAGCGTTACCCTCAAAACGATGTGGTTCGTCCATTATCACAATTGGATTAAGGCGTTTCAAACATTCCAAATATGATTTTGGCGGTTCTTGATTATTTACAAATAATTCAGGTGCGTTAATGTCTTTTTCTAATGGTCGGTTTAAGATATTGTCTTTGTGGCTGAATGAGCTTGGTGTCATTACCAAAACCGATAAATGCGAAGTGCCGATAAATTGTCTAACGGCTGAAATGTTTCCTCCTTCGTAAACAAAGGTTTCAATTTCCTTTTCTTTCTCGTTGGCGTAAAAGCCTTTAAAATAATCTTTGGTGTCCTCTAAGTTTGTTTTTGTTCCCTCTCTGATTGGAACTGTCGGAATTAGAATGATAAATTTTTTATATCCGAAGTGTTTACTCAGTTCAAAAATGGTTTTTATATACGTGAACGTTTTACCCGTTCCCGTTTCCATCATGATGTCAATATTTTTCGTGTCTTGAATCGGAAAATTGTAATTGTGTTTTTTGTAATGTGCTTTAAGTACTTCACAAAAATTAGTTTTTTGACGAAGGCTTTCAAAAAGTCCAATAAGGTTATTTACACAGTCTTCCTGATAGCCTTGTATTTCAAATTGAAATTGTTTTGTTTCTGTTTTTGTCGTCATTTATTACTTCAATTTTCCAATTGTCAAAGTTAAAATTTAATATCGTTGTCTACCCGTTTTTCTTGAAATCGTATTGTGTTAGGGTGGTGGGTGGGGTTGGGTGCGATTGGGCAAAATAAAATGTGCTGCAATATGTTGCGAATTGTGCGTTGACCTGCAGATCTTTTTATTTTGCGTAGGCTTGGCATTTTGTCTGCCTTTTTTTCGTTTATTGTCTGTTGTGTCTTTTAAGGTGAGGCATAACGTTTTTGGGCTTTGCGTTCGGGCTGGTTTCGAAGCACAAAACTGTCAACCCAGCACTAAAGCCCAATTGGAAAACTGAACTTGAATTTAAGCACTTCACCCCGCATGACGCAAAACCCGTGTTGGTGGCTGTGCTTTTCACAATTCGTCTAAATCCATACCGTCACCTAATGGCGAGCCGTCCAGTTCTTTCTCGTCTAATTTTGTTACCGTAACACCTTCCTTGTCAATTTTTATTTTTACTCCGTTACCGAATGTGTATAGAAAGAAATACATACTGAAATGAATTTCTAATAATTTCAGGATAACCAGAAATTTTAAGCAAGGAATTTCAAGATGTCTGTATTTCTTTTTTCTGTAATCCCAAAAACTGTCCCAATACTTTTGCTTTAAGCCATCTTTCCCAAATGGAAGATTATTTTCTTTTGCAAATTCAAGTTCTTCTGGGTCAGGATATTCAACACTGTCAAAAGAAATGTTAGAAGTCATCTTGTCATTTTCGTCAAAAGCAAAATAAAAGCAAATATCGCTATTCACATTAAGTTTGTCATTAACTGTAAATGATGTGAGTTGAAAATGATAATAATTGTCGTTATATGAGTTACATTGTTCCCAACCAAAAGATTCAAATTCGGGGTGAACTGCTTGAATTTGGAGAAATAATTTGTGTAAAAATTTCATTTCTAATTCAGGTGTTCCATAACCTTTGTATTCAATTGCAGAATGTTCTTCCTTTATTAGTTTACTAATGTCCTCAGGTGGATTGCTGAGTTTGTCTATAAAATCAATTAAGTATTCGCTCCACATTTTTAGTTGTTAAATTTGTAAGTAGTTGAATTAGATTTTTCCTCTTTGGAAAAAGCTGATTGTGGTAATCCTTGTCCGTGCAACCAAGTTGTTTTTGTCATTAGCGTAAGGTAGTCTTGTGCTGTCGGAATAAAATGATAATTAAAATCTTCTAAAATGTGTTGCTCGGCAATGTCAATTACTGAAATTAGTTTTCCGTCACTGTTCGTAATGGTGTCGCCAAAAATTTTGGGCAAAATATGATTTATAAACCAACTGTTATGTGTCAAAGCCCGATGACGATTGTCCGCAAACGCCATTTTGCTGCTATCCAACAATACGTGGATTTCCAAATAGTCCTGCATTTTACCTCCGAACTTTTTCTCACTACTTTTAGCGTGTTGATGTGGTTTTCCCATTTAGTAATTTGTTGTTTTGTCGTGTTTACTATGTTGTTTTAGCATTGCCACCAACGGTTGGCAGATTGGCGATGTGGCGGGATTAGAAGCACAAAACTGTCAATACACCACAAAAGTTGATGCGAGGTAGAATGTTCAATTAACCACATCAACGCTATTGAGCCAAACGCCTGTTGTAGGCAGTTTTTCTTCTATCGTATAGTTCCAATTTTGTCACTTTCAATTAGTTTGTAAATTGGTATTACTCTGTCAAATGCACGTGAATACCCAGTTCCATTTTGATTTTTGTCTGCTGTTTGAAAAGCTGATATTTTTTCCTGTAATTCTTTGACAGTATTTACATTAAAAATAACTTTTACTTTCTCAAAGTGTCTTAATGAAACAAGTCTGTGAAATAGCTCAAATTTGCCGTTATCTCTTGTTCTATAAACATATGTGATAGGGAACCACCTAAGGTTCTCAAAAGATGCGATGTAATGAATTAGTAAATCAGCATTTACTATGTCGTCTAAGGTCAGGTCATCAGGCAAACGCTTTACAATCAAATCTGCCATTGGGCTGAAATAGTCTTTGGAATATGTTTGTTTATAGTATTGGTCAAATATCTCGACATAATTGTATAGCTCATCAAATCTTTGGGCTTCTTTTTTATAATCAAAACGTCCTTGAAAAAAATAACCGGAATATAAAATTTCTTCAATGAACTTGTATTTTTCATTTTTTAAGCCAACAGCTATGGTGTAAAGAAATATTTCGTGAATGAAAAATCTAAAATTGTCAAATTCACTTGGTGACCAACTACTTCTACCGTCTTGCGGGTCTTTGAGTATTGGTAGTTTTTCAAAGAATTTTATAAAAATATCAATGTCAAAATCAAGTTCGCTCTTAAAAAGTTTGTCCAAAAATATAATATAATAGTTTCGGAGTGGCGTGTATGAATTTATATTATCGTGAATTGCTTTTCCAAAAATTATAACATCTCTTGTGCCTTTAAAGTCAACTGAGTAACCTTTCAAATCTTCCCAAAAGTCGTCTAAGAATTCTCTAATAATTGCATTTACTCTTTTAGGTGATTTGGATATTTGATTGTCAAAACTTCTAACAATGTTTGAAGTTTTATGTGTCATTGGTGTTTCTTCAAAAAGATAGATTGGGGCTTTTCCTATTTTAGGTTTGCTATATGCAGGTCTTTGATAAATATTCCTTAATAGGCTTTCGTAGTTCTCTTCAAATTTATCATCATCTGATAAGTCAATGTAAATTCTACTTTCTAAGAATGTCGGAACAAAAGCATTTCCGTTTTCATCTTTTTCAGCAACAATCGGAATGAATTTTTCTTGCGAAACATCACCGTATATTTTCGGGCTTATTATTTGAGTTTCTGTCCCAACGCCACCTGCTCTTTTTTCTGCCTTTTCTGAATATTTTTTGTCAAGAATGATAAGCACTTTCTGAATGTCTGGCGATTTAACCATCGTTTCCATAAAATTGTATTTATCGTGCCCTTCTTTTAAGTTCCACTTGTCAATAATTACGTCAACACCATCCGAAACAAGTCTCTCTGCAAGGTTGATAACCCAGTCTTCGTGTTGCGGTGTTGTCCAACTATATGAAATGAATATTTTCGGTGTTTCTGTCATTTTCTGTGTCGTGTTAAAATTGCCAACAACTCGTAAATATGCGAAAGTTTTGTCGTAGTTTTTGAATGGCTTGTCGC
>JBDNDT010000017.1:0-13801 GCA_046718985.1 Cytophagales bacterium | reverse complement strand
AAGAATGAGCCTAATATTGCTTGATAATGATTTCTTGATTGTGGTCAATACAACTTTTGATATCAACGAAACCGACATATCAACTTTTCTACAAAAACTGAATGCACAAGACATCAAATTGTTGTTTGATGTCGAAAATCAAAAGAATTAGAATGCTCGAGTTAACTTAACATTATATTAAAATGAAGGTTAAAGCAATCACCTTAATTCCCTTACCAATCAGTGAAAATCAAACATTTATCACTCAGGAATATCATGAAGTTTTTAAATCAACCACGCATTATGCTGTCGAAGATGTGAGAACAGCAAGGCGATTTATTTCATCATTGAAACTGGGACTCAACATTGAAACATTACATTTTTTTGTATTAGACAAAAAAACAAGTGAAGTCGAAGTGAAAAAGTATCTTGATGAAGTGGATGCTGAAAGGGTAGGGGTGATGTCAGAAGCAGGGTGTCCGGGTGTGGCAGACCCCGGTCAGTTGATGGTGAAAATTGCTCATCAAAAAAACATCAATGTCAAACCTTTGATTGGACCTTCATCTATTTTGCTTGCTTTGATGGCATCAGGGCTCAATGGTCAAAATTTTGCATTTATAGGTTATGTTCCGATTCAACAAGAAGAAAAAGCAAAGAGAATCAAACAACTTTCAAAACATGTTCTAGAAACAGGCCAGACCCAAATTTTCATTGAAACACCATACAGAAACAACTCACTCATAAAAGACCTTATTAAAAATCTTGATAAAGAATTGATTTTATGTGTAGCGCAAAACCTTAGTTCGGAGTCAGAATTGATTTCTTGCCACAAAATCAGTTGGTGGGAGAAGACTATGATAAACCTAGATAAAACACCTTGCATTTTTCTAATTGGCAAAGCCTAAAAAAAAACAACATGGTTGTGAAATTTTGAAAACATTCCTAGCATTTGCTTTAAATTTCCCACGCAAAACGGATTGAGCGGTTTGTTTGAGCTCCTTTTTTGTGGAGCCTAAAGCGGAACAAAAAAGAGCGAGCCGCGAAAGCCGGGCCGCGTAGCGGTTTGCCCAAAATAGAACTCAAAATTAGCCTATACCAAGAGGTTCTGCCAAGGAATGTAACAATTAAACATCACATGTTTTGAAGTGAAAAACTAAAACGATATAAGCCGTATCTTTTTAAAATATTAATCATCAAATTTATTGCAAAATCGAAACTTATTAGGTTTTTAAAGCGTAACAAATATTCGAATTTGAGCGCCTGATTTTGCGTCTTAGTTCCAATTTAAATTGCAAAAAACTCATATTTTTTTGCACTTTTATATAGTTTTGTTTCATGATTGCATCAGGCAAACAATAAACCAACAGAAAAGAATGAGATTCAAAAATTACATCCTAAGCTTTGTTGCATCACTTTCATTGATGGAAGGTGTTGCCCAAGAGGGTATCAAATCCGGAGAATTGCAGGCTGTGAATATCAAGTCTGAATGTAAACACATTATAGGTTATTATCCCTCATGGGAGCAGTATAAACGAAACGGTGTTTTTGCAACTGACAATGTGAAATATAAATTATACACCGTAATTAACTATGCTTTTTTTGCACCTGATTCACTGGGAAATCTTGCGGGAACTGACGCTTGGGGTGATAGCATTTTGCTAAGGGGCAGATTTGATTTTTCTGCTGTTGAGCAACCTGCTTATATTCCAAACACCTCGTTGATTGATTTGGCTCACTCTTGGGGAGTGAAAGTGATGGTTTCTATCGGTGGGTGGACTCTTTCAGAGAATTTCCCCAAAATTGCAGCCGACCCTAAGAAAAGAGCCAATTTTGCACATGAGTGTGTCAAAGTGTTGAGGGTTTATAAATTTGATGGTATTGACATTGATTGGGAGTTCCCCGGTTATGAAGAACACAAAGGAGGGCCAGAAGATAAGAAAAATTTTACTCTTTTGATGAAAGAAATCAGGGATTCGATTGATAATTATGGCGAAAAAATCAAAAAGTATTTTTATCTGAGCGCAGCTTTTGGTGCTAATGAGTCGAACATGGTTCATATTGAATGGGATGAAATTTCTAACACACTGGATATGATCAACATGATGACTTATGATTTCAATGGCATTTGGTCAGATGATGCCAATCACAACTCTCCTTTATATAATCCGGCAGAAGGTTATGTTGGAAGTTTAGATCACACATACAATGTGCTGACTACACAATATAAAGTGCCCCCACATAAGATAAATCTTGGTGCAGCCTTTTATGGCAGGTCATTGATGGGTAAGAAGAACGGCGAGAAGTTAACCTTGCACAGCAAAAATGAAACAAAATATTCAGATACTATCACATTTGTTCCTGATGAAGGCGGTGTTTTGTATTACAATATTTTGCTTAACAAGCATAAGTTTGAAGAGAAGTGGGATTCAGTTGCTCAAGTGCCTTATTTGGTAGGGAAAAACATTAATACTTTCGTTAGTTTTGATAATGAGAAAAGCATCCGATTGAAAGCCGAGTATATCAAAAGCAAAAAGCTTGCTGGGGTGATTATATGGGAAATGTCGGGTGATTTCATTGAGAAAAAACCGGGAACGGGCTTTGTGAAAGGTTTTCCACTTGCTGAGATACTTTATGAAGTGCTAGACCCATGTCCATTGAGACCTATTCGCAGAAGATTCAAATAACCAATAAATAACAACCAAGTGAACAAAATATTATTGATGATTTCTATGGGTTGTGCGGTTGTGCTGATGGCAAATCCGAAACCCGAAGCTCCAGATTCACTAGAAAATACAAAAAAATCAGTTCTGGTGAATGATAAAGTAGCAGTGCTCAAATTGGAAAAAGAGGCAGAAATTCAAGAACCAAAAGCAGTTGAAAACGTGTTGACTACATTTCAAAGAAATTTGCAGGTGAACGGAACTGCAAGGGTAGTTTCAATTTACAGAAACATGTCAGAGCATTATGGAGACATGATCACCAGTGATAAAAATATCTCATTCACTGACTATCCTCAAGTTCTTGGAGGAGGTGCTTTTTTAGGTGGATTTCCCAACCTGGAAATCAACATGAACTCAAAGTTGGCGAACAACGCCCTCATTAATGTTGGGTATTCCATGGCGCATTCATTTAGTGGTAGCCCTGAAAACAGAGAAAACAAAAACATTCAAACCATCCAAAATCTAAGGTTTTCAGGAAAATGGAATACCCCTGAAACAAGGCTTAGTTTAAATGTCGGAAGTGTGTTATGGACCAAAATGAGTCGTTTCACGATGGGTCAACACAATTATAGAGATGATTATTTCGATCGTTTGCCATGGGATTGGTATAGGAAATCGTTTTTGAAATATGAGGAATATCATGGACTTTCAGCTAACGTTGGCGCTCAAGGAGCAGGAAATTCTGCGGTTAACGGCTTTGTAGGGAAGTTAGAGTATTTACCACTCAGAATCGAAGGGACTTTCATTTATGGTCGCACAAACTTCACAGCAATTGACTCACGCCAAATAAATGGATTTCCTGAAATGGTGAATGGAGTGAGGTTAGAAAAAAACTTTTTCGTAAAAGCAATAGACGCCAGAATCGGTGCTAACTATTATGGTAGAATTGCAGAAAGAGACAAAAGAACTTCAATCAGAGACAACAACGAAGTTTATACTATTGACGGAAATGTTAAAATTTATAAATCGAGAATCAAATTTGAAATTGGTCAAGGCAGAATAGATAACCCCAACTTGAGGAACGCTAGCGGTGAAGCTTTCTCATTTAAGTTTGAGAAAGATAAAAAAGCTTCACCAATACCTTTTTCGGTTGAATTTTATAACATACACAAAAATGTGGTTTCAATTGATGGAAGCATTTTGAACTCTAATGAAAATGTGAGAGGAGGTGGAATAAACAATACTAGAGATTATGATATCATGACCGTTGTAAACGCTGCAACAGAAGTAGGGCAGTATGCCAACAACAGAATGGGTACAAATATCAACGTTGAAAAGAAATTCGGAAAATTTGGCGCACAGTTGGGTTACACAGCCAGCCAAGAGTTGGAAAATGTATCTAATCAAATCAGCATTCAACACAGAATGGCAGGTTTCACCAGGTCAAGATTTAGACCTTGGTTTGCAGAAGGAGGAAATTATGGCAGAATCATCAGTGGTTGGAGAACTACATTTGAAAGATTCTTCATCACAGATACAGAATTTAACTACAAGAAGGGCTTCAACACTGTTGAAGTTTTACTCAAACACAGGGTGAAGTTGTTGGGTAAAGACATTGTCTTCATGAATATGAATGCCATGAGTTCAATTCAAGACAGGCTAGCTTTGACACCCATGCCCGGGAATAATTATTTTTTGAAATATCTCTACAACGATTTGACCATGGCAGTGAAAATGACCAATAAACATTCATTCGTGTTCCACGGAGGTATGCAAACAGTGCAAACTTCAGATAGAATATTGATGATACCAAGTAATGGTCAACCTACTAACAACAAAGAATTGGGCAAAACAGCAAATCAATTCGGAAAAACCCTAGGCATTGGTTGGGATTATGATTTCTCTTCCACTGCCGGATTTCACATCAGACATCGCTGGTTTGCTCACGAAGACAGCAATTTGACCCTTGACCGATTCAAAGGAAACGAAACCATGTTTGAACTTAAAATCTTCTTCTAATTCCACCAATGACAAAAAAATATTTCCATATAGATATGAAAAATAAAACCAACGCACTCATCATAGCAACAAGCCTGTTCACAGCATCAAGCGTGTTTGCACAAGCCGATTTCAATTTAGACGGTTTCGGACGTTCCATTTTCACTTCAAACAAATTAGGTGGAAAAATGGTGGAAGGTGACACTTTGAATGACAAAAAAAGCGTAGCAGGTTATGCTTTATTTGACTTGGGAACAAAAATAAAATACAGAGACTTGTTCAGAGCAGAAGCTATTTTGAGGGCAAAGAGTCCTTTTGGTGACTTCTTTGGCGCAAGATCATTCTTTGAATTTCGTCAATTTTTGTTGGCAGGAAAAATCAACGAGAATATAAATTATGAAATCGGTGATTTAAACATTGGTTTAACACCATATACAGTTTATAATCATCAGGAAATGTATAGCGATTTTGAAGCTGATATTTACAAAGAGAGAAGATCGGTTTTGGAATATGAAAACTTCATTTTTGGCAACATTTGGCGTTTGCAAGGTGCACAAACACGATTAGAATACCAGGTTTTAGATACTTTGACCAAAATCAAAGGTTATGGATTTGGTGCAAGAACCAATGCATCAAACAATACATCAGTACCAGACAGATTATTGGCAGGTGGAAACCTAAGTTTTTTAAGAGGAGAATGGTTGGAGCTGGGCTTTAATTACACAGGTCTTTTAGACGTGAGCGTGCAAAGGGCTGCAACTGACTATCAAAGCAATGTTTTAACCACCAATTTGAAAGCGTTTTATTTGAACAATGATAATTTCAACGTAGGTTTAGTTTCAGAATTGGGTTCTTCTTATGCCAATTACACAAGCAAAACTGAAAGAAAATCATTGAACTTGAACGATTATTTTTATGATGCCAAAGCTGTTGGAGGCATCAAAGCGGCAAAGATAAATCTGTTTGCCGGCATCAAAGAGGTCGGACCGGGCTTTTCAAGCCCTGCTGCACAAACCACACGTTTAGATGTGATGACCAGACAACAAATCTTACCAACTTTCTCTAGAGCCACCACACAAATTTTGTTTGATCGTTTCACTGAGGAAGGATTGTATAACAGAAACATCAGACCACAGTTTTACTTCTTTGACCCAATGTTTGGCAACATAACACCATATGGTGCAGCAACTCCAAACAGAAGAGGAATGTCATTTGGTGCCAGCAGTGACTCAAGTTTAAAAGTGATTAAGGCAGAAGTTCAAATAGATATGTTCTCAGAAATCATAGGTGAAGGAACAACTGCATTGAGAAGGTTCACTGGAATCAAAGGAGGCGTGAGTGCTGATTTAGGAAAAGCATTGGGTTCAAAAAGACTCATCAAACTTGATTTAGGTGTTAGAAATGAAAACACGGTGAGAGATGACAATGCGAAAGTTGATTTAAGAACTAACATGCTTGATGCAGGATTAACAGTGGAAGCAATCAAAAAAATTGACATAATGCTGGGTTTGAAAACCATCACAGCTAAAGGAAATGAGTGGATTGGAGCAAGAGATGAGTTCAATCAACTGACTGACTTCACTAGGGTGAACTATGATGAAACACAAACCATTACTTCGTTTGGCGGAAGAATCAGATTTGCAGATAATTCTTATTTCTCAATAAACTATAACATGAGCAATCAGTCTTATAAATTAAATGAGAACAGGAATTATAATTTCAACCAACTGTTCTTGAATTATACCATCAAGCTTTAATCAAACGACTATGAAAAAACAGTTAATTATCTTGATTGGGGTTGTCAGTTTTGTATTTTCATGCAAGAGAACCCTGTCTGACAAAGAGTTGTTGGGAAAGGAATTAAAAATCGCGAGTCCGTCATTTAAACTGATTAGTGAGGGTTACTCACCTGCATCGATTATTGGCCCTAACGGTGCAGATATAAGAGTAAATCCTTTTATATTGAATGCTAAATTTTCTGAAGTTGTAAATTGGGAATTGAAACTAAAAAGCCAAGAGAATGGTGCTGAAAGAGTTTTTACCGGTGTTTCAGACACAATAAATTCAAGCATGGTGAGATGGAAAGGTGGCTCAACCAACTTTTTCATCTTTGAAGAAGGTCAAAAAGTAAATCTTGAACTCAGAGTTTTGGGAATTGATACCCCAATAATTAAAAAAACAATATTACCGAATAGGATTATTAATTGGCATACCAGAAGTTATGACAACAACAGAATCATTTATGAGTTGATTGCAGATTTCGAAGTTGGAGAAAATGTATTTGGAACACCTTATGTTGATGTTTTAGATGGTGGAGTTTTTAGATCAAGATTTGATTCACCTTTAAAACAAATAAGAAGAAGATCTAGCTTGTATCTATACAGCAACGATGCAAAAAACCCTAACACTTATTGTGGTGGTTTTGACACCAGAGAGGAAGAGCAACTTCTTGGAAAAGTAAGGTTCACAAATCCTGATAGTGTGTTTATAAATCTTCACATTTATGGAACCGGTAAAAGATCTACAAGTCTTTTAGTTTTGTTAAACGAGAAAGATCAACAAACGGGATCTTTTAATGTAGATGCCGGGAATGATAAGTATCAGTATAGAATCGCAGTAGATTGGAATGGTTGGAGGCAAATCAGCATTCCTTACTCATCTTTTGTGAAGGCTCAAAACGGTGGTGGGCGAGGCAATAACACTCTGAATCCAAATAGGCTGAGCTACATGTCTTTTTCGTTAGACTCTTATCCTCTTGCAGGGCAAGAAGTTGAGTTGTTTATGGATTATCTTTCCATATCTCAAGGCATACCACTAGACAAAACAATTATTGATAGGTTTTAAATCAGAAAAATATGAAAAAGAATTTCGCCATCTTTTCGATCCCAGCTCTGATGATTTTATTCTTCTCTTGTGAACGATCCATAAATGTGAAACTAGAGGGAAATAGTATTTGTGCTTCAAAAGAATTTAGATTTATCGAAGAACTATCTGTGAACAAAACTAATATTGACTTAAACACAGAAGACTTTGTGAATATCAAAGCTAAGTTTAATGAATCTTTAAAATGGAAGCTAGAAATCAAAGGACAATCATCAGGAGCAAGGAAAGTCTTTATTGGTCAGAGAAGTGATTCAGTGAATATCAAGTGGTTTGGAAATCCTAGCTTTCCCAAATTTTTTGAAAAAGAAAAATGCACAGTGATTTTAAGTGTTGACTGCGATAATATATTCACAACAGAGTTTGAATTAATGAGCAAACCTGAATTTAAAAGGAATACAGCTTTCTCTTTATATTATTCAGATTTTAGCAATTCTACCAATTGGGTGTATGGTCCTGATCGATTAGGTTTTGTTTCAGGCACTGCTAATGACACCATTGTATTGATAGATACATCATTAACTAACACCTCGTTGGGACTTTCTCCACACGGAGGAAGGTTCGCTAGATACAGACAACAAAGAAACAATTCTACATGGTATTTTGGATTAGTTGCTCAAGGTTCTGCAGAAAATGCAAATTTTTTAAATAGAATGAGAGCAATGTCGAGTGACCCTGGCAGGTTTTATTTAAATTTCTTTTACGCAGGTGGTATAAATACACCAAACAACGAAGTATTCGTGACACTTGGTTCTGGCAAGTTTGCCAGATTTGTCCTGGAACCGGAATGGAAACTTGGGACAATCAAGTTTTCAGATGTATTTGTTGATAATTATAATCAGTTGAATAATAGGTTTGAGTTTGCGCTTCAATCCTTTCCAACTAGAGTAAACGTCGGAGAGTTAAATCTTGATTTTGCTGTGCTAACCATTGACGAACCTTTCTTCGATTATAACGTAAGTCAATAATACATTAAACTTTTTGTATTATGACCAACTCGATGAAAAGTTCTATCAAACATGCATTCGTTCAAGAAGAAGATCCGATTTTGAAAGACGAAATTGAAGCAACTATGAACAAAGATGGATATCAGGTAACATTCTTTGACAAGAGCATTTCTCTTTTCGAGTTGATTGCTTTGCATCCTGATTTGGTTGTTTCTGATTTCAAAAAAAATCAGTTTATAAATTGCAAAGAATTGAACCTTGTTTAGCAGAAAAACACCAAGTTTAAGTTTCTTATTACTGATATTGACCATTCCCTTTGGGCTTTTTGCCCAAAGGACAATTGTCTTGAACGATGACTTTGAGGAATTCGAGTTCCTCGGTGAGTTCTATTCAATTTTTGAAGACAAAAGTACCAATTTAGCTCTTTATGACATCCTGAACGATTCCACCATCAAGTTCAATGTTAAGAAACAAGCTTACAATTTCAACGAAAATCCATATTCAGCTTATTGGCTGAAATTCAACATAAAAGTTGATAGATCTTGCAAAAAACATTTCTTGATCGAGTCTTATAACACCCACATCAAGAATCTTCAATTGTATATACCTAACGAAGAAGGTAAATATGAAGTGCACAAAGCAGGTACAGATTTCAGGTTCTTCGATAGGGATTACATTCACCAAAACATCATTTTTGACCTAAAAGTCCCAACCGATTCTTTAGTTACCATTTATGCAAGAGTCTATTCATTTAACCATGCAGGATTTGATTTCAGAATCAAAACCAATAATTTTTTTGTGTTTTACACCACAAATGAATATTTGTTTTTAGGTCTTTTTTATGGCATCATGTTCGTGATGGCTGTTTATAATTTCTTGTTATATATATCAGTGAGAGATAAGATTTACCTCTATTATGTTTTCTATGTTATGGCGGCTGTTCTCTCAACCTTGACAGATGACAGCTTAGGAATGCGGTACATCTGGTTTTCCGCGCCGGTTTTAGATAGTTTCATAGGGCACATCATCGCTCCGAATCTTCTCTTAGCATCATTTGTGATTTATGCTTATCATTTCCTCAACATTTCTGAACAAAAAAATAAATTTATCAAACAATCCATTTTTGGAACAATAGCGGTTTATATTGTCTATTTTTTGATTGAGAAGTTCTTTTTACCTTATGGAGTGAATGTTAGAATTTTTCATGTGCTTCCTTTCATCACTATTTATGCAGTAGCAATTTATCTCTATTTCAAAGGTCAAAAAACTTCGAAATATTTCATAATAGGTTACACTTTCATTTTATTGAGTTTTTTCATTATTCAGCTCAGAGCCTCAGGTTCAATTGATGGTAATATTTTCACGGTATATAGCTTCAATTATGGATTGGTATTTGAGATAGTGGTGTTTTCTTTTGGTCTTTCGGAAAGAATCAGAAACATCATTGTTGAAAGAGAAATAGCACAACAACAAATTATTCAACAATTGGAAGAAAACAATCAATTGCAAGAAGAGGTGAATTTGCAATTGGAA
This sequence comes from Cytophagales bacterium, assembly GCA_046718985.1. GTDB lineage: Bacteria > Bacteroidota > Bacteroidia > Cytophagales > UBA9547 > JBDNDT01. Next base: position 3,804 of record JBDNDT010000017.1, on the reverse strand, counting down.
CAAAATAATTTGTTGAATGAAAAAGTGAACCGTGAGCTGGAAGAAAAAGTGAAAGAAAGAACTGTTGAATTGGAAAGAAAGAATGAGGAGCTTGAAGAAGCCAATCAAAAACTTAAAGAAATCACTGAAAAAGCAAATGCCATGGCCGCAAAACTTGACATGGATAACTGGAATTTGCAGAAATATGTTAAAGAAGAAATAAAAGCCAGAATCAGCGACCAAGAAGTGCCTTATGATGAGTTTGTTAAAATTTTTCCCAACGAGCACGCTTGTTTCAAATATCTCGACGAATTGAAATGGAAAGACCAAAATTTCACTTGCAGAAAATGCAAAAACAATAAATTCATCAAAGGAGTGAAAGCATTTTCAAGAAAATGCACACGTTGCGGTTATGTTGAATCAGTCACTGCTTACACACTTTTTCACGGTGTCAGGTTTGAAATTGACAAAGCGTTTTACATGACCTATATCGTGCATAGAAGAGGAACAAAAATCACTTTAGATCAGCTTTCAGATCTTTTGAAACTGAGAAGAAACACCTGCTGGAATTTTAAAAAGAAAATCTTGCAGACCATTGATGAATATAAAGAACACCACAATTCTCAACCACCTCATTGGGAGAACATCGTTTTAGATAGGGTGTGATTTATAAATCCATTAAGGACAGCAGATTTGAATATTATTTGCTTTAATTTTAAAAATTCAAAGGTAGGTACTAACCAAAAACATTTAATGTAGTTTTAAAAAAACTTTAGATTGACCAAAATTTATACACTCAAATTGAAGTTCTTATCCACTGAGAGGGATATTTTTTTCTCATAAGTCATTTGTTCGTGATTTGTGTTTATTTTGCAAGCTAAAGTTTAATGTTTTGTTAGAAAAAGGGAGCAAGCAAAAAAGAGGAATTGCCATTTTGGGTTCAACGGGTTCAATCGGGACTCAGGCTTTGGAGGTTATCAGAGAAAATGCGTCACTTTTTGAAGTAGAGGTGCTGACCGCTCAAAACAGTGCTGATTTGCTCATTAAACAGGCATTAGAATTCAAACCCAATGCTGTTGTGATTGAAAATGAAGTCCATTATCAAAAAGTGAAAGAAGTGTTATTTTCTGAAGGAATTAAAGTCTTCACAGGAACAAAAGCTCTTTCAGAAGTGGTTGAAATGGGAAGCATTGACATGGTGTTAACAGCTTTGGTGGGATATTCAGGGCTTTTGCCGACCATAAACGCCATTAAACATAAAAAACACATCGCTCTTGCGAACAAAGAAACTTTGGTCGTTGCCGGCGCATTGGTGACAAAATTAGCTGACGAAAACAATGTAGCTCTTTTACCTGTTGATTCTGAGCATTCAGCCATTTTTCAATGTTTGGTTGGTGAAGAAAGAAATCAAATAGAAAAAATAATTTTGACTGCATCAGGTGGTCCATTTAGGGGTAAGAAAAGAGAAGATTTGCAACAGATCACAAAAAATCAGGCTTTGAAACATCCTAATTGGTCAATGGGGGCGAAAATAACCATTGATTCTGCCACTTTGATGAACAAAGGATTGGAAGTGATCGAAGCAAAATGGCTTTTTGATTTGATGCCTAATCAAATTGATGTGGTTGTTCACCCTCAATCTATCATTCATTCTTTGGTACAATTTGAGGATGGTTCTCTGAAAGCTCAAATGGGACTTCCTGATATGAAATTGCCCATCCAATATGCTATGGCATTCCCTCAAAGAATAAAGAACGATTTTCCTAGGTTTTCATTTACTGAGTTCCCCAATCTCAGTTTTGAACAACCTGATAGAGAAACATTCAGATGTTTGGCATTGGCTTTTGAAGCTATGGAGAAAGGAGGCAACATGCCTTGTGTCTTAAATGCTGCCAATGAAATTGCAGTGAGTGAATTTTTGAAAAACAGAATCGGATTTTTGGATATTGCAGAGGTGATTGAGCAATGCCTTGCTAAGTCACATTTCATTCAAGAACCTACATTAGATGATTTGGTTCAAAGCAATCAAGAGATTAGGATGATGGCAGAGAAGAATTGTAAAGTTTTGAAATAATTAAATAAACAAAGGTTTTATGCAAACAATAACAATGCTGGGTCAATTTCTTTTTGCCCTGTCTATAATGGTTGGCCTTCATGAATTCGGTCATTTCATCACTGCGAGAATGTTTGGCATGAGGGTCGAAAAGTTTTTTATAGGTTTTCAGCCTAAACTTTTCAGTTTCAAGAAAGGAGACACTGAATATGGCTTAGGGATGATTCCTTTGGGAGGTTTTGTGAAAATCTCCGGCATGATGGATGAATCTTTAGACACTGAAACCTTGAAACAAGAACCAAAGCCATATGAATATCGCTCAAAACCAGCATGGCAAAGGTTGATAGTGATTCTTGGTGGTATTATCGTGAACACCATCACAGGCATGTTGATTTTCTCTGCAACCTTGTTTTTTTACGGCGAAGTGTTTGTTCCAGCAAGTGAGGTTGCCAAACACGGAATTGTTGCATATGACATCGCCGAAGAAATCGGTTTGAAAACAGGTGATAAAATTATCAAAGTTTCCGGCAAAGATTATGAAAGCTTCGCTGATTTGTTAGGTAGTGAGGTTTTCTTAGGTGAAAATGCTAAATATACCGTGGTTAGAGAAAATGATACATTAGAGATTGAAATACCCAAAAGCTTTGCCAACAAGTTGGTAGCGGCAAAAGGGAGATTTATTGATTACGCTTTTCCATTCTCGGTTGACTCAGTTTTGCAAAACATGCCGGCATATGAAGCAGGCCTGAAAAAAAATGATTTTGTGATTGCAGTTGATACTTTTAAGATTGAATATTTCCACAACATTCAAGATGCATTGAAGCAAAGAAAGGGTGAAGAAATAGAACTTTCAGTTTTGAGAGAAAATGACACCTTGACGTTAAAAGCAAAAGTTGATACATCAGGAAAATTAGGATTCGTTCCTAAATCACTCATCAAAACTGACACGATGAACTTTTCTGTCGCTCAAAGTTTAATGAGGGGACCAGGCTTTGCTTGGTCAGTCGTGAGAGACAATCTTAAAGGTTTTCAAAAGATGTTCAGTGGTGAAATTGATCCTAGAAAAGCAGTTGGGGGTCCGGTTTCGATTGCTAAAATGTATGGATCAGTGTGGAATTGGGAAAGATTTTGGAAATTGACCGGTTTGATTTCAATTGTTTTGGCATTTATGAATTTGTTACCAATTCCGGCTTTGGATGGAGGACATGTGATGTTTATACTGTATGAAATGATTACCGGCAGAAAGCCTTCAGATAAATTTCTTGAAATATCGCAAAGGATTGGTGTTATGTTGTTGCTTTCATTGATGGTTTTTGCATTGTTCAATGATATTTTCAGGGAGTTTTTTGGAATATAAGACTCAAATACAAAAATTAGGATAAGATTTTGATATTTTACGTGGCAAATATCCTCATCTGATACTAAAAAAGTCTATATTACTTTGTCGCAATCTACAGCTGCTAAGAGAGTACAATTAGTAGTTGTGGATTAAACAAAAACTACTAGCTTATCCAATTTTAAGAATATGGAAAGCCTGGAATTATTTCGGTCATTAATTTATAACGAGAAAACTTTTTTAACACAACTTGCGCAAAACGCCCAAAATAAGCCTTCAAAAAAACTTTTTTTGCATTTTTTTGAGGATTTTAAAGCCTAAAAACACTTTGAACAGATTACATGTATTTGCTAACATATTGATATTCAGATATGGGTTTGTTTCGTAAAAGGGTTTGTAGTACTCAGGGGAGTTGATTCTTTGGATTGTTTAGCAG
>JBDNDT010000169.1:0-5948 GCA_046718985.1 Cytophagales bacterium | reverse complement strand
CACCACCGCCTCGGGGCAGGCGCGCAGGGCCTTGAACATCGGCATCGCCGAGCGGACGCCGAAGCGGCGCGCCACGGTTTTAATTTCGGTTAAAATATCCCCATCTGGTCCTGAAAAAGCCCATTTGGTGAAGTTTTTGGCCACCCCAAAGCCACCCGGAAGAAAAAGCGCGTCAAAATCAGCAACATTTAACTCCTTCAAAGATTTGATATTCCCTCTGGCAATTCTTGCTGCCTCAGTCAGCACATTTCTTTGTTCGGTCATTTCTTCGCCTGAAAGGTGATTGATGACATGATGTTGCACAATATCAGGGGCAAAACATTGGTATTCTCCCCCTTGAGACTCGATTTCTAACAACGAAAGAACCGACTCGTGAATCTCAGACCCATCATAAACACCACATCCTGAAAGGATAACTGCGATTTTTGGTTTTGTGTTCATCAGAAAATTTGATTTAGCCCATCCAAAAATAGACAATTTTACACTAAGACGTGATTTTTATTGAGTTAATTATCTTTAAAAGTATTTGGGCAACCCTCTATAAGGCGGGGTGCTCAAGAAATTCAAGCAATTGTTTTGCTTTTTCTTCCCATTTGGAATTTCTAATCTGTTATTGAAAATGGTTTTTGAAATAATTGTTAGGTTGAAATTCCCCTTGACATCTAATTAATAAACCTTAAAAACAAAAAAGCACCTCATTTTTAAGGTGCTTTTTGCGGAATGGACGGGACTCGAACCCGCGACCTCCTGCGTGACAGGCAGGCATTCTAACCGGCTGAACTACCACTCCAAATATCTTTTACCAAGATCCTTCTGATTTGGGACTGCAAAACTAGTGGTTTGATTTTAATAAGCAAAACCTTTTCCGAAAAAAAAATTAATATTTTTGAATTTGAACTCAAAGGTTAAGAAGTTGTCAAAGATTAGTAACTTTGCGCTCAGGACTATCTCAAATATAGATGTATTTGGAATTTGAAAAACCCATTGCTGAAATGGAGGCTAAGCTAGCCGACATGAAGGCCCTAGCGGAAGAGAACGGTGTGAATGTTGATGATGCCGCGAAAACACTAGACGAAAAAATCAAGAAATTAAAAAAGGATATATACCAAAACCTCACAAGGTGGCAAAGGGTGCAACTCTCAAGGCATCCCGAAAGACCTTATATGTTGGATTATATCGAACTTCTTTGCTCTGAATTCATAGAAATTCATGGTGATCGAAATGTGAAAGACGATAAAGCAATGGTGGGTGGTTTGGGAACAATCTGCGGAAAATCTTTCATGTTAATTGGACACCAAAAAGGTCGTAACACCAAACAAAGGCAGTTTAGGAACTTTGGAATGGCAAACCCCGAAGGTTACAGAAAAGCTTTGAGGCTCATGAAAATGGCTGAAAAGTTTAACAAGCCCATCGTCACTTTCATTGACACTCCCGGCGCTTTTCCTGGTCTTGAAGCTGAAGAAAGAGGTCAAGGGGAAGCGATTGCCAGAAATTTGAAGGAAATGTTTATGCTAAAAGTGCCGGTGATTTGTATCATCATTGGTGAAGGTGCCTCAGGGGGTGCTTTGGGAATTGGCATCGGTGACAAAGTGTTGATGTTGGAAAACACTTGGTATTCGGTGATTTCTCCTGAGTCCTGTTCTTCTATTCTCTGGAGAAGTTGGGATTTTAAAGAACAAGCAGCTGAAGCTTTGAAGTTGACAGCCTTAGACATGCAAAAGGCAGGATTGATAGACGGAATCATCAAAGAACCTTTGGGTGGTGCTCACAGAGATCCTCAAGAAATGGCAAAAAAACTTAAAAAAGTGATCATGGACAACATTGAAGATCTTGAAAAATTGAGTCCCGAAGAAAGGATTGCTCAAAGGATAGATAAATTTTGCTCAATGGGTGTGGTTAGGGAAATCTCTGTTCATGAACTTGCACGTTATTGATACAGGGTTTTTCAAGCTTGATGGCGGTGCAATGTTTGGAGTTGTGCCAAAAGTTATCTGGCAAAAACTGAACCCGGCTGATGAAGACAATTTATGCAAATGGGCAATGAGGTGTTTGTTAGTAGAATCTGACAACCGAAAAATTCTCATTGACACCGGAATGGGAGATAAACAGTCTGATAAGTTTTTTTCTTATTACAAACCTGAAAAAACACACAAGCTTGTTGATTCTCTCTCAAAAGTTGGGGTTGTTCCTAATGAAGTCACTGAAGTGATTTTGACGCATCTGCATTTTGACCATGTGGGCGGTGCCGTTTCAAAAGATGATGAAGGAAATCTTTTCAAAACTTTTCCTCAAGCAACATATATCACACACGAAAAACAGTTGGATTGGGCTTTGAACCCCAATGAAAGAGAGAGAGCAAGTTTTTTAAAAGAGAACATTCTCCCGCTGCTTGACTCGATTGAGTTTGTCAAAAAAGGCTCTTCTCTAGCTGATGTGATCACTTTTTTGAAAGTTGACGGCCACACAGAAGCTCAAATTTTACCCTTAATCAACACGGGAAAAAGAAAAGTTCTCTTTGTTGCCGATTTGATACCTTCCGTTGCACATCTCCCCATTCCTTATGTGATGGGCTATGATATGTTTCCAATGAAGACCATGAAGGAGAAAAATGAAATACTCCAACAAGCCTTGGATGAAAATTGGATTTTGTTCTTTGAACACGATCCTTTGATTGAAGCTTGCAATTTGAAAATGACTGAAAAAGGTATCAGAGCTGATGTTACCGGAAAATTATCAGACTTTTTAAACTGACAAAATGACAGAAAAAAAGATTTTTTCAGATCTCAGTCAATTGAAAATAGTCATAGACTTATGGAAAAATCAGGGTCTGGAAGTGGTGTTTACCAATGGTTGTTTTGATGTATTGCATTTGGGGCATGTTGATTATCTTGAAAAAGCCAAAAATTTAGGTGATAAATTGGTGGTTGCCCTCAACACTGACGCATCAGTGAAGAAATTGAAAGGAGAAAAAAGGCCTATAAATGATGAATATGCCCGTTGCAGAGTGATTGCGGCATTGGGTTTTGTTGATGCGGTGATTTTGTTCAATGAGGAAAATCCGTTATCTTTGATTGAGGAAATTGTTCCTGACATTTTGGTCAAAGGAAAAGATTATTCAATTGAAAATATTGTTGGCGCAAATGTTGTTATAGATAATGGAGGAAGTGTGAAGACCATAGACCTCGTTGAGGGTTATTCCACAACCAAGATAATTGAAAAAATGTTAAACACTTAAATAGCTAAAATTTATGATCTTTTTGATTGGTATCGTTTTCATGCTCATCGGATTGTTTGTCAGCTGGAGATTAAAGAGCAAATTTGAAGAATATTCACAGACTCCCTTGATGTCTGGAATGTCAGGTAAAGAAATTGCTGAATCTATGTTAAAAGATTATCAGCTTTATGATGTAAAAGTGATTTCTGTAGATGGTCACTTATCTGATCATTACAATCCGACAGATAAAACGGTGAACCTCAGCCCTGATGTTTATCATGGTAGAAATGCTGCCGCTGCGGCAGTTGCAGCTCATGAATGTGGCCATGCCGTTCAACATGCGACGGCTTATTCGATGTTAGAGTTCAGGTCTGCTATGGTGCCGGTAGTTCAGGTGAGTTCAACTGTTTTGCAATATATAAACATGGCTTTGCTTTTTGGAGCAGGTTATTTGTTTTACACTAAAGGAGGAGCAGGTGATATGTTATTGCTAATACTAATTGGTCTTAATGCTGTGATTACCCTTTTTGCTTTAGTGACTTTGCCGGTTGAATTCGACGCCAGCAACAGAGCATTAGCATGGATTGAAAGAAAAAGAGTGGTAAATTCATCTGAATTAGCCATGTCTAAAGATGCTTTGAAATGGGCTGCTCTCACTTATGTGGTTTCTGCCTTGGGAGCCTTAGCCAATTTGGCTTATTATGTGATGATCTTCCTGAACAGAAGAGATGAATAAACTTCAAAAAGACCTCATTCTAGGTCTTTTTTTTTATCCATAATTCAAATGTTAAGAATTGCACAAATCACAGACATCCATTTGAGTGATGACAGATCATTATCTTATGGTGTTGACACTTGGGCAAATTTTGAATGGGCAGTCAGTTCTGTTTGGAAATCAAGTCCTGATTTGTTGGTGATTTCAGGTGACATCTGTTTGAGTGATGGTATCTTGGAAACTTATCATGAGGTGAAAAAAAGATTAGATGCCTCAAATATTCCTTATCAAATTATTCCCGGCAATCATGACAGCCCTGAGATGATGGCTCATGTTTAAGGAATGAAAATGAAACAAGGAAAACTATCTCCATGGCTTATTGAAGCTAATAACATCAAATTAGGATTTATAGACAGCTCTGACTATTTCTTAGACCTAGATGACTTGAAATATGTGTTGGAATCAAAAGCTAGATTTGTCTTTGTTCACCATCCGGTGATGTTAGGTTCTTCACAATTTATGGACAAAAATCACAGTCTTAAAAATATCGAAGAAGTTCAGCATTTCTTTGCAGAATATGTTTCTGTTGAATCAAAGACTGTTTTTTTTCATGGACATTATCATTGCGATGCTGTGATTTCAGGAAAAAAAGTGACATCATACATATGCCCATCAACTTATTATGCCATTGACACAAGTGAACTTGCACATGTTGTTGAACACGCACAACCGGGTTTCAGGTTGATCGAGATAGACAATCAGCTTAACATAGTCACAAAATCAATTTACAAGGGAACTATTGCATAATAGCTATCAATTATAAATCATTTGCACTTGTTCAATGGTCAAAGGTTTAGTGATGAAACCCGAAACCATTTCATGGTCGTTTGCTTTTTGGGTGTCTTTCACATAAACAGATGATGATTGTATGAAGATTTTGGTTTTGATGTTGCTGAAATTATTGTTTTTCTTCAACTCTTCAATGAAGCCCCAACCATCTAAAACAGGCATGTTGATATCAATCAAGATGATATCAGGCATTTTTTCAGGTTCATTGATTTTATTCAAAAACTCCAAAGCATCAGTTGAACTGGTGAAGTCGTCAATATTATTAGACCCACTTATACGCTTTATCGTTTCTTTACAAATGAAATTGTAGATTTCATCGTCATCAACAATCAAAATCTTTTTGTTCATAGTTATACTTTGTCTTTCAAGAATATAAAAAAAGTAGTTCCCTTGTCTAGTTCACTTTCAGCATCAACTGTTCCATCCAAAGATTCAACCAAAGTTTTGATTAAAAAAAGACCAATACCTTTTCCTTCAATGTTGGTGTGAAATCTTTTGTGAAGTCCAAACAAGTTGTTTTTATTGTTGTGCTTAAAATCTATTCCTAAACCATTGTCTGAAAACTCAATGCAAATATACTTGTCTTTTAAGTAAGTTTTGATGTGGATTTCAGGATTTCTCGTAGGATGGCGATATTTTATGGCATTTGTGATCATATTGATGAAAATACTGTTCAAATGTGCCCTCAAGTAATTAATTTCTTTCACCTTCCAATCGGTGTATATAATTGCATTTGAGTCTTTCACCTGATTTTCAATCGAAAACAAAACCTCTTTCACAAATTTGTCAAAATTTATTTTTTCGATTTCATTGTTCAGGCTTTTTTGGGCAGAAACCACTTGAATTAAATCATTCAAAGTTTCATTCAGTTTTAAAATAGAGACCCTGATTTTTTCAAAGATTTGACCATTTACGTTATTAAGGCTTTCACGGTCAACAAATTCAAGGAGTTTTACTAAGTTGACAACAGGTGCTCTGAGGTCATGTGAGGTGATATAAGCAAAACGTTGCAATTCGTTGTTGTGTTTGATGAGTTCCTTAGTCATTTCTGTGAGGTCTTTTTCAGCCTCTTCCTGAATTCTTTGGTGGTTACTGATGGTTTGCATCAGTTCATTGAAATTGTCAGTGAGGTCACCTATTTCATCTTCGGCAACTTTGACAACCCTTGTT
>JBDNDT010000168.1:0-6032 GCA_046718985.1 Cytophagales bacterium | reverse complement strand
AGGACATCTTATCTTCCAAATGCCTTTGAAGGTGTGACACCATAAAAATTTTTAAACTCTTTGATGAAGTGAGATTGGTCAAAGTATCCATAATCATAAAAGATTTTGGATTCTCGAAGGCTTTGAGTGGAAGGCTTTGCATTCAGAATATTTTGAAAGCGAACCACTTGGCTGAAGGTTTTGGCTATATCACCAACATAGAATTCAAAAAGCCTTCTCAATTGTCTTTGACTCAAGCCTGTGTCAAGGTCTTTTTGAACATTCAAGACTCCGAAATTCTTTAAAATGATATTCAACGCATTGAGGAATCGAATATCAGGTTGAATCTTTTTTTGAAGAATTAAAGCATAAAAATAAGCATTCAATTTTTGGCAAACGATTTCAAAATTATCATCTTGCGAGAAGTTCTCAGTGATGAATGATGAGGTGCTTCTCACCACCATTTCAAGACGCTCAAAACGGTTGCTGATTTCTTTGGCGTCTATATTGAAAATGGTGGGGAAAATCGTTGGAAAAAAGTGAATTCCGATGTAATGAAAGCTGTTTTCCAGTTCAAATTCCGTAAATTTCTTACAAAAGCCCATCACATAGTTTTCTGAAGGCTTGTCAAGTTGAAAGAACATATCAATACATCCATCTGCCACCACTCTGTAAGTGAACAGTTCATTCAAGGCTTCTATTGTTTTCAGTTCCCAAAAACAATAAATGAAATCGGAAATCAACTCATTAGGTGTAGCTTCTCTATATATTACAGATGACCCTGAATGTTTAACTGTGGGTTGAACCGGTCTATAGAGCCTTTTAAATAGATATTCGCTTTTCAACAATGTGGTTTATTGTTTCAGGAATAAGAATATGCAAAAAACTCGTTAAAAGAAAATTAAAGAGTGTTTCATTGAATTCTATACGATTGCTTTTTAGACATTATGGCTTTATCTAAGGATTAGAAATCATCTTGTTAATGGACATGATAATTAAACGTTGATAAGCATAATGATATTAGCTAATTATTTAGATATCATACTGAAAAATGTCGATCATTCCAAATATTTCCATTCTTAAAGCTTGTATTGCTTTATGTTATTTCATACTTTAAAATCTCAATCTTGTTTTGTTAAATGTCTTATGTTCATTTCAATGCCTCAACATTTAATTTCGCTGAAATTAATTTATGTCAATACCTTAGAGATTTAGGAATATTTTTTGAAACAATATAATAATCTCAACAATGTCTATAACTTTGAAATATGAAACTTCTCTCAAAATTTCTTCTTTTATCACTATTCTCATCTGTGGTCGCATTGGCACAAAAACCCAAAATTTATTATGTGGCAGACCCTATGTGTTCTTGGTGCTATGGATTCACACCCGAGCTTGAATATTTATTGCAAAAATATTCCTCTGTTCTTGATTTTGAAATTATGGTGGGTGGCTTGAACACCGAGTCAAACAGAAAATTAGACCAAGAAACCCGAGATTCTTTCAAAGATCATTGGAAATCAATCAACAAAGAAACGGGAATGACCTTCAATGAATCTATTTTAAACAATAAAGAATTGGTGTATAACACTGAACTTGCTTGCAGAGCAGTGGTGACCATGAAAGCTTTGAAACCTGAAAAACACATCGAATATTTCAAACTTTTACAAAAGTCTTTTTATGCCAACAATAAAAACATCAATAACAAAACAGTATTGATCGAGTTGGCAACAGAAATGGGTATTGACAAAGATTTATTCATTTCTAAACTGGATGATGCAGAAATTAAAAAAGCTACAAAAGAAAGTTTTGAAAGAGTGGAAAGAAATGGTATTGAAGGATTTCCTGCTTTGGTGTTTGTGAGTGAAAAAGAAACCAAAATCATTTGTTCAGGTTACACTAAAAGACAGAAAATCGAAAAAAACCTAGAAAAACTTTTAAATAAGTGATTACTTACAAGGCTTAGAATTGTATAAGTCAGTTGGGGTGAAATAATATTCACTATCAATCAGTAATCTGACAAATGATGAAAATCAACATTAATGATAAAAGGTTAGTTTTTCTGTTTTCTCTTTTTCTATTTGCCTTTCAGATAATTGTTTATTTCTCATTTTTTCAAACAAAACCTAAAAAAGTTTTTCCTTTCTCTGATTTAAAGCATCACAGCATAGGTTTTTTTGATGATTCAGTGAACAATGGCAATTCAAAAATTATCTATGAGTTATCAACTGATAGCTTGATAGCTTTTGACTTGATTCTTAACAATCAGTTTGAGTATCCTTATTGTGGCGCAGACATCACTTTCCTCAATGATGAAGGAATTGATATTTCGATGTTCAACAGAGTCGAAATAGAATTTTCAACATCGGGTTTATCTCATTTATACATGTATTTGAACTTCATTGAAGACAAACTCAAAAACAAAGACCATCGGCTCGCTCTCAGAAGAACTTTGGTTGACATCCATGTTGAAAGCCAAAAAATGAAAACAGCCCTAGATCTGAATTCATTTGAAACTCCCGATTGGTGGTTTGAACAAGTGGATGAAAACAAAAAGAATTTAGGTGAGCCAAATTTCAAGAAACTAAAGAATATCGCTGTCACAACAGGGGTGAACACTCCCCTAAATCAATTGTCTAAAATAGAAATTAAAGGAATAAGATTTTATAGAGATAATCGTTCTGTCTTAGTTGCAATGGCCTTCATTCAGTTCTCTGTCTCTATGTTGTTTTGGTTCATTCTTCACTTTTTAGGAACCAAGAAAAATGAATTAGAAATCACTTATAAGCCTGTTGATTTAAAGAAAAGTAAAGATTCAAAGACGGAGCTTCTGGAGTTTATTAACACAAATTTTTCAAATCCTGACCTTTCTCTCAAAGATGTTTCAAAAGCATGTGGCATCAGCCCAAGAACAATATCAGAAGTGATTGCAGAAAAAACAGGAATGAATTTCAAGACTTACATAAACCAAATTCGAATCATTGAAGCAAAGAGATTGTTGCGAGAAACAGAATTGCAAATCAATGAAGTGGCTTATAATGTAGGTTTCAACAGTCCAAGCAATTTCAATAGAGTCTTCAAAACGATTGTTGGCAACTCTCCTTCTGAATATATTAAAAAAGCTCTGCGTCAGTGACTTGCATTTTTTGTAAAGTTATTTTCATTTTCTGCAAATTGTATTTTAAACATAATAATTATCATTGTAACGAGATTTTAAATTTCAAAAATCAAACAAACAAAAACCTCTTCTAATCATTTAAATGATGACAACAAACAAGTTACTTATTTTGATAGCCGTGTTAATATTTTCACGGCTTTTCTCGCAAGGTTTACCCTCTTGCGTGATTACCGCTCCTCATTCCAATGCTTATTTTCAAGTAGGGAATGCCATCACTTTCAGGGTTTATGCCACAGATATTGGTAGCTCATCAGGAAACGGAACCATCACTAGAGTAGAGTTTTTCAACGGTTTAACCAAAATCGGAGAGGCAACCACTCACACCAACAACACATATACGTTGGTGTGGAATTGTTCAAGTGTGGGTACACATATCTTACGAGCCCGAGCGACTGACAATTCAGGAAATGTTTCGAACTCAGCAGGGGTAAAAATTGTAGTAGGAACCACTCCACCAGTCGCTAGGGGAATGAGTGCTAATAAGGGAAAATATTTAGGTAATATCATTGCCGGATCCATTCCTCAGAACTACAATACTTTCTGGAATGCAGTGACCTCTGAAAACGACAATAAATGGGGTTCTGTTGAACCGCAAAGAAACCAAATGAACTGGACAGGGTCTGATAGGGCATTCAATCATGCCAAAAATAACAACTTGGCTTTCCGATATCATGCTTTGGCATGGGGAAACCAATATCCTTGTTGGGCAATTAGGGGTCAAGGCTGTTCAGGTGGTTCTAACAACACCGGCACTCCCACTTTGCAAATCACACAACAAGAATTTAGAGATGAGCTTGAACAATATATGCAACTGGTAGCCCAAAGATATGGTGACGACATTGACCAACTTGACGTGTTGAATGAAAACTTACAGTTTGGCGATGGTAGTGAACATGCTCCCGCAACCCCTGTTTTCAGACAAGCCTTAGGCGGAAGTGGCACAACAGGTTATGATTGGGTCGTTTGGCTCTTTGAAAAAGCCAGACAGTATTTCCCGAATTCTAAATTGGTCTTGAATGATTACGGTCTGGAAAATGATCAATCCGCCATCAATAGACAATTGGCTGTGATTAGGGTTTTAAGAGATAGAAACCTGATTGATGGTTTCGGCACTCAAGCACATGAGTTCAATGTGAATACTTTATCTGCTTCAGCTCTAACCAACGCTTTGAATTTGATGGCAAACTCGGGAGTTCCCATATATGTGACAGAATTAGACATTTCCGGTAATGACAGCGAACAGAACACTCGTTACCAAACACTTTTTCCGGTTTATTGGAATCACGCCGCCGTTGCCGGAATATCTTTGTGGGGTTATATCCAAAACCAAACTTGGATTGCCAACACTCATTTGATGTCTAGTGGTGCAAATGATGCAACGTTCAGACCTGCCATGACGTGGTTACAAAATTATATGCAACAAAGACCAAATGTTGGTTATCCTTTTGCCAACCAAACAGGTGGTGGAACTTGCAATCAAGCGCCAACAGTAAGCCTGACTGCACCTGCTAATAACGCCGTATTTTCGCCAGGTACTAATATCTCTTTAACTGCAACTGCTTCTGATGTTGATGGAACAGTCTCCAGAGTTGAGTTTTTCAATGGCGCAACAAAACTAGGTGAAGATTTGACATCGCCATATTCTTTCGTTTGGAACAATGTAGCGGAGGGACTTTACACATTAACTGCAAGAGCAACAGACAATTCAGGAAATATGAGCACTTCTGTTGCAGTGAATATCAGAGTAGGAAATCCGGTTATTAACATCATTGAAAATGGAGAATTTAACAACGGAACAACCGGTTGGTCTGTTCAAAATAACAGTGGTGCTACAAGCACATTCCAAGTGGTTACTAATGGAAACCTTTCAGGTAACAACGCCGGAAGAGTATGCCCTACAAACCCCGGAACTGCTGATTGGCATGTACAGTTAAGAACGGCCGCGCCTCTTGAATTAGGAAAGTCATATAATATTTCATTTCTTGCCAGAGCTGATGCAGCCAGGACAATGTCTGTTGCATTGCAACAAGAAGGGGGTGATTTCGCTTTTCATTTCGGTCAACAAGTTTCTCTAACTACAACAGCTCAAACTTTTAGCATTGATTATACCTCAACCGTTAACGATCCGAGTGCTTTATTGAAGTTCTTTCTGGGTAATAACGCTTCTTGTGTATTCATTGACAGAGTGGTGATGACGGAAATCTTTCCTCCTGTTGCAACCATTGAAGTCACTGGAAACACAACTGTGTGTGCGGGAACAAATGTATTGCTCACAGCAAATGCTGGCACTAACTTGACCTATCAATGGAGAAGAAACGGTACAAACATTACCGGAGCAACAGGATTGACCTACGAGGCAAATCAAACAGGGGCTTATACTGTTGAGGTCACTAGAGCGGGAATGTCAACCATTTCAACTGCTGTCAACATCACCGTGAACGCCAATCCGACAGCACCGACAGTAACTTCTCCTGTGAATTACTGCCAAGGCGCAACCGCCACTGCATTGACCGCCACAGGAACTAACTTGAAATGGTACACCGCACAAACCGGAGGGACAGCATCAACAACTGCTCCAACACCTTCGACGACAACAGTAGGCACTACCAATTTCTTTGTTAGCCAAACCAATGCCAACAACTGCGAGTCACCTAGAGCAACAATTGCAGTCACAGTAAACCCCAACCCGACAGCACCAACGGTGACCACTCCGGTGAATTACTGCCAAGGCTCAACCGCCACATCTTTAACCGCAACCGGAACTAACTTGAAATGGTACACCGCACAAACAGGAGGGACAGCATCAACAACTGCTCCAACACCTTCGACAACAACCGTAGGAACAACCATTTTCTTTGTGAGCCAAACCAATGCT
>JBDNDT010000167.1:0-6068 GCA_046718985.1 Cytophagales bacterium | reverse complement strand
ATGAAAATATAATACCCAATAACTATGTAATTCCTTTGATTTCGGAAGAAAATCCAACTGAAATAAAAACCAATGATAAAATTTCTGTTGATGAACCTAGATTAACAGAATTAAAAATTATACTTAAAGTTTTGGAAAATGAAAGTAAAACTCCATTGTCAGTGATTGCAGATTTAAACCATAGCAGAATTCACCAAAAACAATCAACTGACGACAAAGGACTTGCTACTTTCACACTCCCAATCACAAGCAACTCTTTCAGATTATACATTGAAAAAGAAGGTTATATGACTTTCAATGAAGAATTTATATTTCAGGATTCTGAGAAAAACAAAAACTTGATTGAAAAAACCATTTTACTCAATAAAATCGAAATCGGAAAAGCAATTGTGATTCCAAACATCTTGTTCAAACAAGGTGAAGCGGTGTTATTACCTTCCTCTTATCCGGAACTCGATAAAATTGTTAAAATGATGGAAGACAATCCCAAAATGGAAATTGAACTTTCAGGACACACAGACAACCAAGGTGAACCCAAATTAAATCAAATACTTTCTGAAGATAGAGTTGAATCTGTGAAAAAATATTTGGTTCAAAAAGGAATCAAAGAAAAGAGAATCACCGGAAAAGGTTATGGTCAAACAAAACCTATAGCTGATAACAAAAAAGAAGCTACCAGAAAACTGAACAGAAGAGTTGAGTTTACGGTGACTAAGTTTTAAACTTAAATTTTGTTTTTAAGATTGGTTTTCAATAACAGATTAACAAGATTTACACAATATTTTCAATAGAACAGAACAAATAAGAATTCAAAAGAATGAGTTTGAGAATAGAAGAGGTAAAAACTGTTAAGCAGATAAAGGCATTTATAGAATTGCCCATTGAATTATATAAAAACAACAAACAATGGATCAGGCCTTTAGATGATGACATTGAAGAAGTTTTTGACAGAGAAAGAAATAAATATTTCAGACATGGAGATTGCACACGTTGGTTATGCTATTCAGGAGAACGTGTAGTAGGAAGAATTGCCGCGTTTGTTGACAAAAAAACTGCAACTGCAAAAGGTAACAAACAAGCAACCGGGGGTATCGGCTTTTTTGAATGTGTGAATGAACAGGAAGTTGCCAATTTCATGTTTGAAAACGCAAAACAATGGCTGATTGAAAAAGGAATGGAAGCCATGGATGGATCCATAAACTTTGGCGACCGCGATCGTTGGTGGGGGCTTCTTGCCGAGGGTTTTGAATTTGAACCAAATTACAGAATGCCCTACACACACCCTTACTATCTTGAACTTTTTGAGAATTATGGCTTTAAACTATATTTCAAGCAATTTACCTTCTGGAGACCGGTGACGGCTCCTTTGCCTGAAATTTATGCAGCAAAAGCAGAAAGAATTTCAAAAGATCCCGGATATCAATTTAAACACCTGAAGGTGAGTGAGATTGAAAAATTTGCAGAAGATTTTAGGTATATTTATAACAAAGCATGGGCTAAACATTCAGGAGTTCGAGAAATGCCCAAGGCTCAGGCTATGGCAGTGATGAATTCTCTAAAGCCGGTTTTAGACCCTGATATTATTTGGTTTGCTTATTACAAAGATGAACCCGCTGCTTTTTTCATCATGATTCCGGAATTGAATCAGATTTTTAAACATTTAAATGGAAAACTTAAAGGCAAATGGGATATTTGGGAAAAACTCAAATTCTTATGGCTTAAAAAATCAGGTGCATGTAGAAAAATGTTTGGTGTTGCTTTTGGTGTGATTCCTGAATTTCAAGGTAAAGGTTTGGAAGGAGCAATTGTGGTGGCTGCTGGAAAAAAAATCCAGCCTATGGGTAGATATGATGAATTTGAGATGAATTGGATTGGTGATTTCAACCCTAAAATGTCACATGTAGCTGAGTCTGCCGGGGGAAAAGTGAGAAAAGTCCACCATACTTATCGCTACCTCTTTGACCCTAATGCGGTTTTTGAAAGAGCACCTATGATTGAATAACCCATTAATTTCAAATGAGAGAATTGCCCTTTATCTTAATTTTATCCGTCTTTTATGTTGAATTGATGGCACAGAACAATTTCAATTCTCTCAAAGACTCTCTTCAAAAAGCTTGGGTTTTAGAAACCGGAGGTAAAATCAAACCTTATATTTGTTCCAAAAATGAAGGCTTGCGATTGCCTAATGATTCTTATCGAAACATTTGTAATGAAACAAAAAGTGTTTTCAAATCGAAACAAAAGATGGTGAGGTTTATATTTTTTCTGTGTTTGATATAGACTTCAATTCAAGTTTCCATGTTCCGGGAAGATTGAGAATAAAACAACAAGAATCACCTAACCCTAAGTTTATAGAAAGTTCATTGTCAAGGATTCAAATGAGCAAATCAGGAAAACTGACGGACTATATTGTCATAAAATTCGAAATGCAAAGTGTTTTGAACGTAAACTTGATAGTTTTGTTAGAAAAGATTAAAAACTGTGTGATAAACAAATAAACCCGAATCAAGCAGAAATCCAATTCACTTTTTCATTTTTTTTAAACCAAGTCATTTGCTTTTTTGCATAATCTTTGGTGTTTTTCTTGATGAGTTCAATGGCTTGATCAAGGCTGATTTCTCCATCCAGATAAGAAAATATCTCTCGATAACCAACAGTTTTCAGTGCATAATGATTTCTGAAACTTAACATAGACTTCACCTCATTCACCAATCCATTATCAATCATCTCGTCCACTCTAGCCTCAATTTTTAAGTTTAATAAATTTCTAGGCATTTCTAGCCCTATAAATTGAATCTCAAAAAACCTTTTTTTGGGCACATTTCCATTTCTGATTTCAAGATTGGTTTTTCCTGTAACCAAACAAATCTCGATGGCTCTCATCAATCTTTGTGGGTTTTTTTGCTCACAGATTTCAAAAAAATCAGGGTCTAAATGTTTTAATTTTTCTTGCAAAATGGTGATTCCTTTTTCATGAAACAGTTGTTGCAGTTGAGTTCTGATTTCTTCATTTCCTTGGGGCATTTCATCCAAACCCATGCACAATGCATTCACATACATTCCCGAGCCGCCCACCAAAATCACTTCATCATGATTTTGAAATAACTTTTCTAAAAGTAATATACCTTCTTTTTCAAAATCTCCGGCTGTGAATGTTTCATGCACAGAATGGCTGTTGATGAAGTGATGTGGCACTCCCTTCATTTCATTTGCGTCAGGTTTTGCTGTTCCAATAGAAATTTCTTTATAAAACTGCCTTGAATCAGCTGAAATAATAGGACAAGCTTTTTGCAAAGCCAAATCAACTGCATATTTTGTTTTCCCGACTGCTGTAGGACCTACGATGGCAATTAGTTTAGGCATTGGCAAGATTACTTTTCTTGACACCATAAACAAAATAAATCACCAAGCCAATGGCGAGCCAGATTAAAAATCTTGACCAATTGGTGATGCCAAGTTCAGAAAGCAAAAACAAATTCACCATAATTCCCAAGGCAGGCAACAAGGATAAGTTTTTACTGTATGTGATCGCAGAAACTATCAAGATTCCCAATATAAAGCTAATGTGAATAAAATGATCGCCCTCGATGGGATTTGAAATCGCGTTGAGATATCTGTTATCTAATAGTTGATTTGTTCCTACCAAAAAGGCAATAGAGATAATTGGCATCAAAAATTTACCATTTATAAAAGGCACTTTAAAACCTTTTGATTCAGGATTTTTGAGCCATATGCCTAAACATACCATCAAAAATGCGAATAAAGTTCCAATGCTGGTGAGATCTGTCACCTCAGTGAGGTTCATGAACAAACAAGGAATCGCTACAATGATTCCTGAAACAACCGTAGAAAAAGCGGGTGTTTTGAATTTAGGATGAATGGTTGAAAACGATTTAGGCAACAAACCATCTCTGCTCATGCTCATCCAGATTCTTGGTTGACCTAATTGAAACACCAAAAAAACACTGGCCATCATCACAACAGCACTAAGAGCAAGAAAAGAAGCAAAAACAGGTAATCCGTTTTCATAAAACACAAATGCAATAGGATCGCCAACATCTAGTTTTTGATATGAAACCATACCTGTCATCACCAAACTCAGCACCACATAAACTAACGTGCAGACCAAAAGTGACGCAATCATGGCTCTTGGCAAATCTTTTTTAGGGTTTTTACTTTCTTCTGCAACCGTAGAGATGGCATCAAAACCGATGTATGCAAAGAAAACAGCAGATACACCTTTCAAAACACCTACAAAACCATTTGGAGCAAAAGGAGTCCAATTTTCAACTTTCACATAAAAAGCTCCACAAACAATCACCAAAATCAAAACCAAAAGTTTAACGATGACCATGATGTTGTTTGCTTTTTTCGATTCCTTGATGCCCACATAAAGCAAAATGGTGATGAATAAAGTAATCAACAAAGCAGGAAAATCAAACACAATCTTCAAGCCTGCAATTTCGGGTGCTGTTTCCCAAGCTAGCCTTCCTTCTTGACCGGATTGCTTAAAGGCAGAAAGCCAATCTGTTGATAGCCAATAAGGAAAATTAATTTGATTGGCTCTCAGGAGTGAGGTAAGATAATCACTCCAAGAAATAGCAACTGCAATGTTTCCGATGGCATATTCCATCACCAAGTCCCAACCAATGATCCAAGCAGGCAATTCACCTAGAGAAACATAAGTATAAGTGTAAGCGCTTCCACCATCTGGGATGTTGGAAGCAAATTGAGCATAACAAAGTGCTGAAAGTCCACATGCTATGGCAGTGAAAATGAATAGCAAAGAAATGGCAGGACCACCTTCAAAGCTTGCTCTGCCTACTGTGCTGAAAATGCCCGCTCCCACGATTGCAGCAATTCCCAAAAAGGTCAGGTCATAAAAACCCAACACTCTTTTCAAGCCATTATCTGTGTCAGTAACAGGTTTTTTACGAAATAAATGAGTTTTCAATATTATCATCAAAAATCAAATCAACATCATTCCTTTGGAATTCACAAATTAAAAATATATTTGCGGATAGATTTCTTGTTAGCATCAAAATTTTTAGATAATCATGAAGATAGTTATTGTTGGCACCGGTTATGTGGGCTTGGTCACCGGAACTTGTTTAGCTGAAGTGGGAATAGAAGTCACTTGTGTTGACATTGACCAAAAAAAAATCGACAACCTAAAAAATGGAATACTTCCCATTTATGAGCCCGGCTTGGAAGAAATGGTGCTTAGGAATTACAAAAATGGAAAATTGTCATTTTCAACCAGTTTGAAAGAAAGCATTGTTGACGCAAAGGCAGCATTCATTGCCGTGGGAACTCCTCCTGATGAAGATGGAAGCGCTGATTTGAAATATGTTATCGGAGTTGCCAGTGAAATAGGTCAACATATGAATGATTATTTAGTGGTGATCACCAAAAGTACTGTTCCTGTAGGCACTGCTACAAAAGTGAAAGAAGCAGTAAAAAAATCATTGGAAGCTAGAAATGCCAACATTCCATATGATGTTGCTTCAAACCCAGAATTCTTGAAAGAAGGGGCAGCAGTAGAAGACTTCTTGAAACCTGACAGAATTGTGATCGGTGTGGAATCAGAAAAGGCAAAAGAAATCATGAACAAGATTTATAAGCCTTTCACTCTTAATGGACATCCGATTATTTATATGGATATTGCTTCAGCAGAAATGACTAAATATGCTGCTAATGCGATGTTGGCAACCAAAATCAGTTTTATGAATGACATCGCTAACCTTTGCGAAATCATGGGTGCTGATGTGAATTTGGTGAGAAAAGGAATTGGTTCAGACCCAAGAATCGGAAACAAATTCATTTATCCCGGAATAGGTTATGGTGGCTCATGTTTTCCGAAAGATGTGAAAGCTTTGGTGAAAACTGCCAAAGACAATGGATATAAAATGAGGATTCTTGAATCTGTTGAAGAAGTTAATGAAGCCCAAAAATCAGTTTTGGTGGCTAAAATCAAAAAACATTTCGGTGAAAATTTGAGTGGTAGAACTTTTGCAATTTGGGGTTTGTCTTTCAAACCCAAAACTGACGATATGAGAGAAGCTCCT
>JBDNDT010000166.1:0-6141 GCA_046718985.1 Cytophagales bacterium | reverse complement strand
TCTAAAGCTTGTTCAAAGGTGTGAATTATTTCAAAATAGAATCATTAGATTTTGATGGTTTGGTGAAACCATCAGACATAGCAGTGCTCAAGTCTGAAGTTTCTTCCATCACGTCAATCCCTAATCCTTTTGAATCAAGAACTAGGTTCACAGGCTTGGAAGCAGGTTCAAAATTGTGTGTAAGAGATTTGATGGGAAGAGTCTTAGAATCACATGAAAGCATAGATGGAGAAGATATTGAAATAGGACATCAACTAAAATCAGGATATTATTTGGTCGAAGTGATAAGTGGAATTGAAAGAACCACTTTCAAACTCCAAAAGAAATAGTTTTAGTAGTTTGTTTAATGTCTATTCAGGTTGGAAATGCTTTGGGTCTTTCTCAAAGCATTTTTTTTGTTTTATATTGGGTTTATTCGGTCATTTGCAAAATGATTCATAAAATTGAAAACGACTATTTATCTATTTCCATCCATTCCAAAGGAGCAGAACTTCACAGCATAGTTTCCAAAGAAAATCAACATGAATATCTCTGGAATGGTGATGCTAAAGTTTGGAACAGAAGATCACCTATTTTGTTCCCAATTGTAGGAAGATTGGTTGATAATAAATATAAATATGATGGCAAAGAATATTCAATGAGCCAACATGGTTTTGCTAGAGATTCGTTTTTTGAAGAACTGTTTTCTTCGAAAACTGAAATAACCTTCATTTTGACAGAATCTGACTACACACTCTTGCAATATCCATTTCAATTTGTTCTTTTCGTCACTTACAAGCTTGAAGACAAAAAGATTAAAGTTGAATATGAAGTGAAAAACACAAATGAAAAGTCAGCAATGTATTATTCAATTGGAGCACATCCGGGATTTGTTCTTCATGATGAAACAAATTCATCCATTGAAGATTATTTAATTGAGTTTGCAAATGAAGAAGAGCTTAAATTCCATTTGTTAAACGGACCATATAGAACCGGAGAAATCAAATCTTTCGCTAACATTTCAAAAACATTGAAATTAGACAAAGAGACTTTCAAGAATGATGCTTTAATTTTCAACTCATTAAAGAGTAATTCATTGATATTGAAAAACTTAAAATCTAAAAGAGCATTAAATTTCCGTTGGAAAAACTTTTCTTGGATGGGGATTTGGTCAAAATATAAAACCGAGAAATTCATTTGCATTGAACCTTGGGCCGGTGTTTGTGACTTAGAAGGTGACGTTAAATTATTAACAGAAAAAGAAGCTATCGAAAATCTAAATCCCAAAACATCAAAAACTTATGAGTTTGAAATAGAAATTTTGAATTGAAAACAAAAAATTTCGCAACAAAAACAGCAATAAAACGTAATTTTGCACCTATATGGTAAATGTGGAGAACAACTTGCTTGGCAAAAAGCAAATTTTTGAGGCTTGTCATAAGTTTCAAAGTGAGTTTGTGACAACTATCAAAAAACAGTTACAACAGATTTTGGAGAGTGCTAACGAAGAAAAGTCAGCCGTTGAAGAAGGTGGCGATTCTTTCAAAGAGCAACTACAAACTGAAAGAGAGATGTATAACAAAAAACTCAAAGATGCCAGTGAGAACATGGAATTAGTGAACCGTGTCGATCCAAATAAAAAAAGCGAAGCTGTTTCTTTTGGCTCTGTGGTGTTAACTGAAAACCAATGCTTTTTTATAGCGGCAAGTTTGGGTGAATTGAAAGTTGAAGGCAAAAGTGTATTCGTAATTTCGATGTCTTCTCCGATTTTCAAAGCAATGAGTGGAAAAAAGAAAGGAGAAACTTTTCCTTTCATGAACAAACAAGTGGTCATCAAGGAAGTTTATTAATTAAGACACCTTCTAAAAATGCCATTGAAGAAAAAAATCTTTTTCTTGATAGCAGTCTTGTTCACAACATTGATGATTTTTTTGTCTTATGACATGGGAAAAAAGACCATCAAGCCTTGGGAAAAGAAAAAAAATAACATCCTTGAAAAATATAAGGTAAAATACTGATACCTTGCCTAAAAAAACAATAACAACACCATTTAGAAGAATGTCGAGATGACTGATGTAAAAGACAAAGTCGAAAAGAAATTCTTTAATGTAATCTTATGGGTTGTTTTACCAACAGTGTTGTTCGTTTCGGCATTTGACTATTATTATTTTCCGAACAATCTCGACTTCTGGCTCACTGATCTTTCAATGTTCATCAGTGTTTGCGCTTATATTGTGCTTTTTTCAGTCTTAAAAAGACCTAATGAAGCAGTTGTTTTCGTTACAGCAGGTTTCTTCATCAATGCAATACATATTTTTTTCAACGAAGGTGGTCATGCAAGCAATGCAGGCATCATTTTCATTGCTTTAGGGTTTTTATATTCCATCATGCTTTCAGGATTTCTTAGATGGGTTATGCATATATTAACGGTCATTTGTATTGTTCTTTTATACATTTTAGAAGATTTCTATCCCGACCTCATAAATAATATTGAAAAATATCACTCTTTCGCTTTTCTAATACCTCTTCTAGCAGTTTATCTATTGATTTCAATCACCTCAGAATACCTAAAGTCTAGTTATTATGATTTCTCAAAAAAACTTGCCTTCAAGAATCAGTTTTTGAAAGAGAAAAACAAAAGCATCAAAATCTGGAACAGAATTTTTAAAGAACAAGCAAGTGAAAAAACCGAAAAAATAGAAAAGTATTTGCAAGGTTATTCCCATGAATTGAGAGCACCATTAGCAAGAATTATGGGTCTATTGAATTTGGCATCTAAAATCCAAAACGATCCTGAATTCAACAAAGAAATATTGAGAAGAATTGAAATAGAAGCTAAAGAATTAGAATTTAGAATCAAAAGTCAAGGTAATATTCTTGAAGATTAACCATTTTCATTGCTCAATAAATAAACACTTCCTTCTTTCAAAATATATTTTTTACCTGAACCCTCGCAAACCGCAATACCATTTGAATCAAAAACCAATTTAAATCCCTCTTCACTCATCCAGCCAATTTGTTTTGAAGGATTTCCCACAACCAAAGCAAAAGGAGGAACATTTTTAATGACCACGGCTCCTGCTCCAATGAAAGCATATTCACCAATTTCAATTCCACACACAATGGTAGCGTTTGCTCCTATGGTAGCACCTTTTTTCACCAATGTCTTCAGGTATTCACTTTTTCTGTTTACGGCACTCCTTGGGTTCATCACATTGGTGAACACGCAAGAAGGCCCCAAGAAAACATCGTCTTCACAATGTACTCCTGTGTAAACCGAAACATTATTTTGAATTTTTACTCTATTGCCAATCACAACATCGGTTGAAATGAACACATTTTGACCTATGTTACAGTCCTCACCTATGGTGCATTTTGGCATGATATGTGAAAAATGCCAAATTTTTGTCCCCTTCCCAATCGAACATCCTTCGTCAACAAATGACGAAGGATGTGCAAAAAAATCTTTGTTCAAATTTCCCAATACTTACTTATATTCAAACTTTCTGTGGTCAGAATAAATAAGTTCATCAGGAAGCGATTTGAAATAATCATAAGTGATTTTCAAACCCTCAGCTCTTGAAATCTTTGGTTCCCAACCTAAAATAGACTGTGCTTTTGTGATGTCAGGTCTTCTTTGTTTTGGGTCATCTTTTGGCAAAGGCTTGTAAACCACTTTTTGTGATGTACCCGTAAGTTTTATGATTTCATCAGCAAATTCTTTGATGGTTATCTCAGCCGGATTGCCCACATTCACCGGCAAATGGTGATCGCTCAACAACAACCTGTAAATCCCTTCAACTAAATCATCTACAAAACAAAAAGATCTTGTTTGACTACCATCACCAAAAATAGTCAAATCTTCACCTCTGATGGCTTGACCGATGAATGCTGGAAGTACTCTACCATCATTCAATCTCATTCTAGGTCCGTAAGTGTTGAAAATTCTTACAATTCTGGTTTCAATACCATGAACGTTGTGGTATGCCATGGCTAGAGCTTCCATAAATCTTTTTGCCTCATCATAGCAACCCCTTGGTCCAACAGGATTCACATGACCCCAATAATCCTCTGTTTGAGGATGTACTTCAGGATCGCCATACACCTCAGAAGTTGAAGCAACCAAGACACGAGCATTTTTCGATTTTGCAAGCCCTAACACATTGTGAGTCCCTAAAGAACTAACCTTCAAGGTTTGAATAGGGATTTTTAAATAATCAATCGGACTTGCAGGAGATGCAAAATGCAATATATACTTGATTTCACCCGGAACATGTATATATTTTGAAACATCATGATGATAAAATTCAAACTGAGGCAATGGCATGAGGTGTTCAATGTTTCTCATGTCACCGGTGATCAAGTTGTCCATAGCAATCACATGATAACCTTCTTTGATGAATCTGTCACAAAGATGCGAGCCCAAAAACCCAGCAGCACCTGTGATGAGTACCCTTTCTTTCATGGTGATAAATTAAAAATGAATTTCACAAAATTAGGAAAATAAGTGAAGCCTAAAAACTAAGTTTTCATGAAAAAGGAAGCTCAATTCTGAAAGTGCTACCTTTTCCCAATTCTGTTTCTTTCACAAAAATCTTCCCATTGTGATATTGTTCGATGATTCTTTTGGCAAGTGTCAAGCCCAAACCCCAACCTCTCTGTTTGGTGGTGAACCCTGCTTGAAACACTTTCTTCATTTGAACTTTGCTCATTCCTTTGCCGGTGTCTTTCACATCTATCAAAATTCTATGATTTTCAGCTGTAATATCAATGGTTATTTCACCTTTTGATGAAATTGAATCGATTGCATTCTTGCAAAGATTTTCAATCACCCATTCAAACAGTGGTCGATTCAGCCAAACTCTCAATGATTCCATCTCATGCCTAAATTCGAATCTTATGTTTTGACTACTTCTTTTATCAAGATAATCCACCATGTTTTGGATGCATTTCACCAAATCTTCATGCTTGAGTTGAGGAATTGAGCCTATGTTAGAAAATCTTTCTGTAACTGTTGCTAAGCGAAAAATATCCTTCTCCATCTCGTCTAGTGTGCTTTTTTCAACATCAGGACTATGTCTCAGCAATTCAATCCAAGCCATCAACCCTGATATTGGTGTTCCCAATTGATGCGCAGTTTCTTTTGCCAATCCGACCCAAACTTTGTTTTGCTCAGACTTTCTGGTATAGTTCAAAGCCCAATAAGATAATAGCATCAGAATTGCGATTGCTGATAACTGAGCATATGGAAAATATTTGAGTTGTTTCAACAAATCAGAATCTTCATAAAAAATATAATTCACAAAGTCAATTCCATCAATTTTCACCATAATTGGTTCATATTTACCCTCCATTTCTGACACCTTTCTCAAAAGGAATTTATTCCTTTCATCACTGGAATAGTGTTTCGGGATTTTTAGATTTTTCTGACTAATAGGGTTTTTGTTTTCATCTGTCAATATGACAGGAATTGAATTATTAGCCTCAATGATTTCTTGAAAAAGAAAGGTCAAATTTCCTGAATTGTCTGAAGTGATGGCTGCCTCAAGACCTTTAGCATATAGGTCAATTAATTTTTGTTCTCGAAAAGAAAGTTTTTTAACAATCTCATTGGTGTAAATCAAAGAAGAAAACCCTATCAAAAAAGCCAAAGTCAACAAACCAAACTTATAAGCCGTTTTTCTTTCGATGTTAATTTTTTTCAAACCTTAAAATGTAAATTGAAACGCAATTTAAGATTATCCTTGAAATTGTTTTCAGGAAACGAGAATGACAAATAACTAATTGTTTTTTTTGGGCAATCCACTTAAAAGTAGGCTCGGCTTTCTAGGCTGGCTATTTTTTAAAGAAAAAATCTCAAAATGTTTTTCCTTGATTCTCATCTAACATCAAATTTGGAGAGTTAAAGCCAATCTTTCCCAAAAAAAAGGGGCTCAAACTAACCTCTTAATCCGTTTTGTGAGGAGGTGAAAGCCACGAATTAAACCCAAACTTCAAAACAACTGCCCATCATCTTGAGAAACAAGGAAATCCCAAACACCAACCTTAAAACAAAAAATTGGTATATTTGCATGTCAATCAATCCGTAAATTTAAATGGCTACCTCTGTTTCAGTGTCATTCAACAAATTGTCAAAATATAATTTTGATTATATCACACTTG
>JBDNDT010000165.1:0-6169 GCA_046718985.1 Cytophagales bacterium | reverse complement strand
AGGTTGAGGTTATAATGAATCTCCTCTTTTTCATTGATGAGTGTGAACTCCGGAGTGGGTATGTTGTTGTCTTTGTAAAATCTTTTTTGACTTCTTTTGTCTTGAATGAGTCTGATGATATGAGGTTGAGGAAAAACTTGTTTACCTTCTGACTGGAGTTTTTCAAGAGCTTCAGTGTTCACATTTTCTACTTCGATGGTGATAAGGTCAAGGTCTTTGCCAAAATTATAGACATCATCAAAAGATGTGGGGTTTCCTAACACAAATCTAGTTGCGAAGTCTTTGCAAGGAGAACTGCTGTCAGCATCAAGAACACTGGTGTGGATGTTGAAGTCAACACAAGATTGGATGAGCATTCTTCCGAGTTGGCCACCACCTAAGATGCCAAGCCTGAAGTCATGATAGAAGTTTTTGTTCGACATAATAGGAACAAAAGGTTTATTCAGGTTGAAACAAGACAAAAAAGGCTTTCCATTGAAAGCCTATCGTGGTACCAGGAGAGGGACTTGAACCCTCACGACCTTTAGGGGTCACAAGATTTTAAGTCTTGCGTGTCTACCAATTTCACCATCCCGGCTTGTGCCATCAGACACACATTCCAAAACTAAAAAAGGTGAGGTAATCATACCATCACCTTTCAACAAGAGCGGGAAACGAGACTCGAACCCGCGACCCCAACCTTGGCAAGGTTGTGCTCTACCAACTGAGCTATTCCCGCTTGTGTTTTGGGATTGCAAAGATAATTCAACTTTTCATTTCTCCAAAACTTTTTTCTGATTAAGCTGAAAGTTTTTCTTTTTTAGTGGGCTCTTCCAACAATGCCACTTTGATATGTGCCAACATTGAATGTTCCACAGGCAACACCTGATCGTCTGCTTGAGTGATATCTGTTAAATCACTTATGATATCAATTTTCATTTCTTTGGTGAACGAAAACTTTTGTGCCAACGTGTTGATTATTTCTTTTTTTGAAAGGTGAGGATTGTTTTGCAATGTTTTTGTAACAATGGCTAATGATTTGTCATAGTCATATTCAACACCGTTAAAATATCTGTTCATCAGTTTTGTCACTGACTTTTGAATCACCTCAACTTCTTTTGCATCTACCACCAAGTCGGCGTTTGCCACTGAATGATACATGTATGTGATGAAATCTTCCGGTCTCCAGGTTTGCATAATGTTAATTTTATAAGTTGAAACAAAAATCTTTACGTTTCAATAACGAAATTGGTTGGCAAACTATTTCATCCTAACCTTAATCTCAACAAAATCTTTGTTGAACTCAATTGTCTATCAATGAATTAACTTTTTTGTTAAGTCATTTATATTATCCATAATTTTGGATATGATCAAGAAAGTTGGCTCGATAATTATGATTGAATCACTTTTTAAACAAATTTTTAATCGTTTCTTTTTTCTTAAAAAGCAAATAGCTCAAAACAATCAAGATAATAAATGGCCAAATCTTGAAAACAAATAAGATAAACGATTGAAATGTTTCCCAACCAATCACTATTGAATCCCAAAGTTTCAAAAAGAAATTAGGCTCATATTTTTTGATATTTTTAGGGTTTTCAAAAATGGTTCTGTGTGTAGTTTCACGCTGATAAATATTCAGGTTGATGGTACTGAATTCCACTTGATCTTTCATATCCCATTGATCCAATTGGTTTTCATCTCTTTGTTCTAACTTTTTGGCTAAAGCTTCTTCGACAGAGAGACCATCCGAGGTTTTGCTTGGATTTTTTCCAAGTTTAAGCAATCGCTCTGATAGTTCTTGATTACGCTTTTCTGAAAGTTTTAAAGACCTTAACCTCCTACTGATATCCTCTGCATTGATATTTTTATAATCTAAAAAGTCAATATACTTCCCTATCTCATACAAGGTTGAATCTAAAATTCGTGCCGGTACTCTGAGAGTCATGTTGTTACTAATCACATATGTGGTTGTTTCCAACACTGAATCCTTAGAAATTGGAATAATTTCCACGTTTTGCACGTTGGTTGAAATTCCTGATGAAGTGTAAAAACCTTTTGCTTCATTGACAATCACTTCGATTTTTTTAGTTGATTCTAAAACATTCTTAACCCTAAACCTCATGTTGGCTGTTTTGATGAAGAATCTGTTGCTGTCTTTGTGAAGCTGAGAAAGAGAGGGAACATAAGTAAAGATTAGATTTCCGCTGTTTTTTTCGGGAATTAATGATTGTTCATTATCTTGAGCGTTATTGTAAGCGTCTAAAGAAGCTTCTGCTGAAGAAAAATTTTGTGCATCAGTTCTGCTTTGCGATGGACTCTCATAACTCGCATTATCTTGACTTTTATTACAGGAAAAAATCAGAATAGTAAAAAGAGAGATACAAAGTTTGGTTCTCATGATTTGCGGTTTAAACAAATTTTCGGTTCTCAAAATTAGTATAAATAAAAAATGAAACCCAAACTTTAAATGTTTGGGTTTCATGATTGTATTTATTGAATAATCAAATTGCTTTTTAATCAATTATTAATCTTTCGATTTTTTGATTGTTGTTGATATCACGATACTTTACTGCATATATTCCTTTATTTAAACTATTGACATTCAAAACGTTATCATTAGTTTCAAGCACTTTCATGCCAGAAATGGAAAAAACTTGAACAGTTGAATTATTTAAACTAGGCACGTTTACAAATCCTGTATTTGACGGATTTGGATAAATTTTGGATTGAATTGAAGTTGAAGAATTATTTAAAGAAGTGGTTTCTTTACAATCCGTTCCATATTTAGCCGTGATGACTGTGTTTTCCAATAATTCATTTCTTACAGCAGAGGTCACTTTGCCAAAAGAATTGTAGGTGTAAGTGATGGAAACAACTAAATTGGAAGGGCTTGTGACAGGAGCGATAGAGACGAAATTGTTATTGTTATAATGAGAAAAGAGATCGTCTGTCAAACCTAGTTCTTTAAAAGAACCCGGTTTATCATCGAAATTAATCACCGCATCCACAAGAATGCTATTTTGCATAAATATTATTCTGATTTTTGCGCTTCCTATGTTGCCTTGTGAGTTATAAGAGATTTGTTCCAGCGTGAGCACGCTGCTTTTAAAAGATGTAAGTACTCCTTGAGAATTGTAGGTTAAAACTGAAGTATCTCTTTTGATTTGACCATCATCAATGGATCTAAATTGTTTGATGATTTTTCCGTTTGACCATTGATTGATTACATAGAAAGGTGTTCTTTGACCTTGGGTATCAAATTGAATGATGCTATCCAATTGATAATTTCCGGAATAATAGAACGAGTCAACTGCGAACAGAATACCATCTTTGTTAAAGATCTCTTTATAGATGATTTTGCCATCATCATTTCTTATGATTTTAGTGATGATAGGGTCTTCATTGTTTTTTTGGCTGGTATCAGAAACGATTCCGAAAGTACACTGCGCATTAATAGAATAAATACTTGTTAGACAAATTGCGATAGTTAATAGTAGAGATTTCTTCATAATTTGAAATTAGTTGTTGTAAAGTGTAAATATAAAAAAAAGGAAGCTGATAGCTTCCTTTTTCATGATTATGAGACAATTGAAAACATCGATGGTTTAAATGGTGTTTATATTATTTAAGTCTTCAAAAGCTTGCTTTAATCTGGCTTTGAAATTTTCTTCACCTTTTCTTAACCAAACTCTGGGGTCATAATATTTTTTGTTTGGCGATTCAGGACCTTCCGGATTGCCTAATTGACCTTGTAAATAAGCTTCGTTCTTTTTGTAATAATTTTTAATTCCTTCCCAATAAGCCCATTGCAAGTCTGTGTCAATATTCATTTTGATCACACCGTAAGAAATAGCTTCTCTGATTTCTTCGATTGTGCTACCTGAACCACCGTGGAAAACAAAGTAAAGAGGTTTCTCTTCTGTGATTCCATATTTCTGTTTCACATAGTCTTGAGAGTTTCTCAAAATTCTTGGTTCTAGTTTAACGTTGCCTGGTTTATAAACACCGTGAACGTTTCCGAATGCAGCTGCTATGGTAAATTTGTCACTTACTTTTGAAAGTTCTTCATAAGCATAAGCTACTTCCTCAGGTTTTGTGTAAAGTTCAGATTGATGAACATGTGAATTATCAACACCGTCTTCCTCACCTCCTGTCACACCCAATTCAATTTCTAGGGTCATTCCTAGTTTACTCATTCTTTCCAAGTATCTTTTGCAGGTTTCAATATTTTCATGCAAAGGCTCTTCTGAAAGGTCAAGCATATGAGAACTAAAAAGAGGTTTTCCATGCACTTTGTAGAAGTTTTCACTTGCAGTCAAAAGACCATCAATCCATGGCAATAATTTTTTTGCTGCGTGATCTGTGTGCAAAATTACAGTTGCACCATAAAGCTCAGCGACTTGGTGAACGTGCATAGCACCTGATATTCCACCGGCTATTGTTGCCTTTTGACCATCGTTGTTAAGTCCTTTTCCGGCATAGAACTGAGCACCTCCATTTGAAAACTGAATGATGACAGGGGCATTAACGTCTTTTGCTGTTTCGATAACAGCATTCACGGTGCTAGTACTAACTACATTCACGGCAGGGAGAGCGAACAATCTTTCTTTTGCCTGTTTAAAAATATCAATTACTGCATCGCCTGTTGCAACGCCTGGTTTAATGGATGTCGTAGTTGTTGACATTTTGAGTAATTTAAAATGATGAAACTTGATGCTAATATAAACAAATTGTTCAAAAAAAAAGGATTCGAAAAGCGCAAGTGGACATGAAACCAAAAAAGGATGTAGGTTTTAGGTTTGAAATAAAATAGACTTGTCAATTTTGTTACAAGAATTTTCAAAACGAAAACAATAAAAGTCTTGAATCTATTATTAAATGGTTTTTGATTTAGACATAAATTAGAAGGGTCACAAGCTTAGTTTCCGCATTTGATATCTTGACAAAAAACGTTTATAAAATTTACAAGGATAACATTAAACCAAGTGTTCCACGTGGAACACCTTTAGAGAGTTGCAAATACACTAGACTAACAAACAAAATGAATAACAGAATCTGATGTTCCACGTGGAACACTTAAAAAGATGGTTAGATAATATAGCAAAAGAATAAGGTTTATATAAATCAAGTTTATCTGGTGTTAACTTTGTATGAGAGAAAAAAGGGAAACAGTTTAATATAATGTTTAAAGAATACGATGTAATAGTTGTGGGTGCAGGTCATGCTGGAAATGAAGCGGCTTATATAGCAGGAAAGCTTGGGTCTTCTGTTTTGCTCATCACCATGGACATGACAAAGATAGGGCAGATGTCTTGCAACCCTGCTATGGGAGGAGTGGCAAAAGGTCAAATCATCAGAGAAATAGATGCATTAGGTGGAATGTCAGGAATAGTGACCGATTTAACCACAATTCAATTTAGAATGTTGAATCGCTCTAAAGGGCCTGCTATGTGGTCTCCAAGAGCACAATGTGACAGATGGAAATTCACTGAGGTATGGAGAGAAAAACTTGAAAGCAACATAAATGTTGATTTCTGGCAGGATATGGTAAACGGTTTAATTGTGGAAAACCATAAAGTTATAGGTGTAAAAACCTCAATGGGATTAACCATTAAATCTAAGACTGTTGTATTAACGAATGGTACTTTTTTAAATGGTCTAATCCATATTGGAGAGAAAAACTTTTCCGGAGGAAGAACAGGTGAAAAACATGCTACGGGAATAACAGAACAATTGACATCTCTGGGTTTTGAATCAGGAAGAATGAAAACCGGCACACCTGCTAGATTGGATGGTAGAACCATCAATTACAATGTGATTGAAGAACAACCCGGTGATGAACATCCTGAGAAGTTTTCTTACAGTGATGAAACTGTTCCTGTCAAAAATCAATTGCCATGTTTCATCACATACACAAACGAGGATGTTCATGAAATATTGAAAACAGGATTTGATAAATCTCCTATGTTTCATGGAAGAATTCAGGGATTAGGTCCAAGATATTGCCCCTCTATAGAAGACAAAATAAACAGATTCGCCGAAAGAGATAGACATCAGCTATTTATTGAACCGGAAGGAAGAAACACTTGTGAAGTTTATTTGAACGGTTTCTCATCATCATTGCCGGAATCAGTACAGTTTGAAGCTTTGAGAAAAATTAAAGGATTAGAGAATGTGAAAATATTCAGAC